>CAZNTY010000054.1:0-7200 GCA_964576085.1 uncultured Undibacter sp.
CATCTGCTGTCTGCGGCCGGGCGTGCCGGGACTGTCAGACAATATCCGCGTCAAGTCGATCGTCGGCCGGTTCCTGGAACATGGCCGCATCTATTGTTTTGGCGAGGGACACCTGCTGCCGCACCCGAAGGCCGCGGTCTATATCTCATCGGCCGACATGATGCCGCGCACTCTCGATCGCCGCGTCGAGGTGCTATGCCCGATCCTCAATCCCACTGTGCACGAGCAGGTGCTCGGGCAGATCATGGTGGCGAATTTCATGGACAACGAGCAGAGCTGGAAGCTCTTGCCGGACGGCAGTTCCACGCGCATAAAGGCCGCGCCGGGCGAGGAGCCGTTCAACGCCCACAAATACTTTATGACAAATCCGAGTTTGTCGGGTCGTGGCAAATCGTTCAAAGACTCCTCGCCGCGCAGCCTCCTCCGCCGGCTCGAAAACGCGACGTAAAATGTCGTCTGCCGTCGTCATGCACGCGCCGGTGAAAGGCCGGCTCGACCATGGACCGCCCCTCGCGGTGATCGACATCGGCTCGAATTCGGTACGCCTTATCATTTACGAAGGCCTGACGCGTAGCCCGACACCGATCTTTAACGAGAAGGTGTTGGCTGGTCTTGGCCGCGAGGTGCAGTCGACCGGCCTGCTGGCGGCCGACGCCATCGAAAAAGCCCTGCAAGCGCTGCGCCGCTTCCGTGCGCTATGCGATACCTTGCATGTGCGCCGGGTCTGGGCGATTGCTACTGCCGCCTGCCGGGACGCGCGCAACGGGAGGGCATTCATCGCGCAGGCCGAACGCATCTGCCGCACCCGCATCAAGGTTCTTTCCGGCAAGCGCGAAGCCTATCTCACCGCGCTTGGCGTCGTCTCCGGCATCCATAATCCAAACGGCATCGTCGGGGACCTCGGGGGCGGCTCGCTCGAGCTGGTCGATGTCAGAGGATCGAAAATCCGTGCCGGATTGACGCTGCCCCTCGGCGGGCTTGCCCTGCACGACACCGCGAGGGGATCCTTGAAGAAGGCCGAGCGCATCGTCGAGGGCGCGCTCGGCAAGGTGAAGATACTGAAGCGCGGCAGGGGCAGGACGCTCTACGCAGTCGGCGGTGCCTGGCGCGCGCTGGCGCGACTGCACATGTGGCAGACCGGCTATCCTTTCCACGTGATGCACAATTATCGGATGTCGGCGCGCGAGGCCCTGGAATTCGCCAGGCTGGTCCATCGCGTGCGTCCCGAGTCGCTATCTCAGATCGAGATGGTCAACGCCGCCCGCCGGCCGCTTTTGCCTTACGCGGCGCTGGTGCTCGAACATCTGGTGCGTGAGACCGAGCCGAAGGACGTGGTCGTTTCCGTGCTGGGCGTGCGCGAGGGTCTGCTGTATTCGCTGCTCGGCGCCAGGGAACGCAAGCGCGATCCGTTGATCGCCGCCGCCGGCGACCTCAACACGTTGCGCTCGCGCTCGCCGCGCCACGGCGAAGAACTGATTGCCTGGACTGACCGCTTCCTCGCCTCGACCGGTCTCGATGAAACCGAGGAAGAGCGCCGTCTGCGGCATGCCGCCTGCCTGCTGGGCGATATCGGCTGGCGCGCGCATCCCGACTATCGCGGCGAGCAGTCGATGAACATCATCGCGCACGGCGCGTTCGTCGGCATCGATCATCCCGGCCGCGCTTTCCTGGCGTTGACGGCATTCTTCCGCCATGTCGGCTTGAGTGAAGATGAGCTGTCGCCCCGACTGCGCGAACTCGCCACCACGCGCATGCTCGATCGCGCCCGCATCCTCGGCGCCGCCATGCGGGTCGCTTACCTCCTCACGGCGGGGCAGGGCGGTGTGCTGCTGAAGACACCGATGCAGGTGAAGAAAGGCCGGCTGGTGCTGCGGCTGCCCGGCCGCCAGGCACGGCTGGCGAGCGACCGGGTGTTCAACCGTCTTCGGCAGCTGGCGCGCCTGATCGGACGGGAACCGGCGATCGAGACCTAAGCCTCGCGCAACCTCTCCACGGTCACGACGCGCCCCTTTTCGACGGCGAGTGCCAGCCGGCCGTGCTTGAGTGCCAGCGCGTTCTCGCCGAACAGCTCGCGCCGCCAGCCCATGAGCGCCGGCACGTCGGCCTCGTCATCGGCGGCGATGCGCTCGAGCTCGTCCACGGTCGCGATCACCTTGGCGGCGACGCCGTGTCGTTCCGACGTCATGCGCAGGAGTACCTTGAGCAGCTCCACCGTGGCAGCGCCGTTCGAGGCGGACCGAAAGCGTTCGATGTGCGGCAAGGTCTTTGGATCGCGGGCGAGACCGCGCTTGACCGCCTCCACGATCTCTTCGCCCCAGCGCGAGCGCTCGAAGCCCTTCGGCAATGAGCGCAGATGGGACAGCCGTTCGATTGTCGATGGCGCCTGCATAGCGATGTCTGCAACCACGTCGTCCTTCAGCACGCGGTTGCGTGGCACGTCGCGCACCTGCGCTTCACGCTCGCGCCAGGCGGCGACTTCGATCAGCACGGCAAGGTCCTTCGGCTTGCGCACCCGGCTTTTCAGGCGCTCCCACGCATTCTGCGGGTCCATGCGATAGGTATCGGGCGATGTTAGGACGTCCATCTCGGCACGCACCCAGTCGGCGCGTCCGCGCGCCTGGATGTCAGCGGAGAGCTTGAGGTAGACGTCACGCAGATGCGTTACATCCGACACCGCGTAGCGCAGCTGCGCCTCGGTCAGCGGGCGCCGGGTCCAATCGGTGAAACGGTTCGACTTGTCGAGTGCATCGCCGGTGATCCTCTGCACCAGTTGGTCATACGAGATCGAATCCCCGTAGCCGAGCACCATAGCCGCGACCTGGGTGTCGAAGATCGGGTGCGGGATTTTCTTCGCCAGGTTCCAGACGATCTCGATGTCCTGGCGTGCGGCGTGGAACACCTTGGTTACCCTCTCGTCGATCATCAGCGTAAACAGTGGCGCGAGGTCGATTTCCTTGGCGAGTGCATCGATGACGACTGCTTCGTTGGGGCTTGCGAGCTGGGCGACGCAGAGCAACGGGTAATAGGTGGTTTCGCGCAGGAATTCGGTATCGACCGTCACGAAGGGATAGGCGGCCATGCGTGCGCAGGCCTGGGCGAGCTCCGCGGTCGTGGTGATCGGGGTCATTATCGTAGGCTTATGCAAGGCGTCGGCTGTCTGGCAAGCGGCTAAATCGTGAGACGTCGAATCATCAACCCGGGAGGGGAAAATCGGGATCGACGAGGCCGCTGTCGCGACGCAGCGACTGTCGCTTCGCCTGCAGACATTCCGGCCGGGCCGGCAGGGGCTCGTCGTTCGCGCTTGGTGATTCTGGGCATTTTTGTCCGACGGTCAGGTTTGAAGTTTGGGGGATCGCGGCTGCCGTGTCGAGATGCATGGCCCGTTCCGTGTGCTCTTCCTTGCCTTGACAAAGCAGACCCCCCATGCGTTTTTCGCGCGCCTTCTTCTCGCGCCGAACGGATCGCTGAAACTCGCAGGTCTTCCTCATGCATCGTTATCGGACTCACACTTGCGGCGCCCTGCGCGAGAGCGATATCGGCAAGGACGTGCGACTGTCAGGCTGGTGCCACCGCATCCGCGACCATGGCGGCGTACTGTTCATCGACCTGCGCGACCATTATGGCCTGACCCAGGTGGTGGCCGATCCCGATAGTCCCGCGTTCAAGGAAGTCGAGAAATTCCGTGCCGAATGGGTGGTGCGGATCGACGGCAAGGTGCGCCGACGTCCCGGCGGCACCGAGAATCCGGATCTGCCGACCGGCCAGGTCGAGGTCTATATCCGAGAGGTCGAGGTGCTCGGCCCGGCGGCCGAGTTGCCGATGCCGGTCGCCGGCGAGCAGGATTATCCGGAGGAGATCAGGCTCAAGTACCGCTTCCTCGATCTGCGCCGCGAGCATCTGCACAAGAACATCATGCTGCGCGGCAAGGTGATCGATTCGATCCGACGGCGGATGAAGGACGGCGGCTTCTTCGAATTTCAGACCCCGATCCTCACCGCGTCGTCGCCGGAGGGCGCGCGGGACTATCTGGTGCCCTCGCGGCTGCACCCCGGCAAGTTCTATGCGCTGCCGCAGGCGCCGCAGCAGTTCAAGCAGCTCATCATGGTGGCAGGCTTCGATCGCTATTTCCAGATCGCGCCGTGCTTCCGCGACGAGGATGCGCGGGCCGACCGCTCGCCGGGCGAGTTCTACCAGCTCGACCTCGAGATGAGCTTCGTCACTCAGCAAGACGTGTTCGATGCGGTCGAGCCGGTGATCCGCGGCGTGTTTGAGGAGTTCGGCAGCGGCAAGCCGGTGACGCCGAAACTCCCGCTAATTCCGTTCGCCGAAGCCCTGCGCAAATACGGCACCGACAAGCCGGACCTGCGCAATCCGATCGAGATGCAGGATGTCACTGAAGCGTTCCGCGGCTCGGGCTTCAAGATTTTCGCCAACATCCTCGCCAATGATCCGAAGGCGGAAGTGTGGGCCATCCCCGCCAAGGGCGGCGGCAACCGCGCGTTCTGCGATCGCATGAATTCCTGGGCGCAGGGTGAAGGTCAGCCGGGGCTTGGCTATATTTTTTGGCGTGAGAGCGAGGAAAGCGGCGCGGGACCGCTGGCCAAGAACATCGGGCCGGAGCGCACCAAGCAGATCGCTGACCAACTGGGTTTGGGTGTCGGCGATGCCTGTTTTTTCATCGCCGGCAAGCCGAAGGACTTCGTCAAGTTCGCCGGGCCGGCGCGCACCAAGGTCGGCGAGGAATTGAACCTGATCGACAAGGGTCGCTTCGAACTGTGCTGGATCGTCGACTTCCCGATGTATGAATGGAACGAGGAAGAGAAGAAGATCGACTTCTCGCACAATCCATTCTCGATGCCGAATCTGCCTTATGAGGAATTTCTCGCGCTCGATCCGAAGGACGAGGAGAAACTGCTGTCGCTCAAGGCAATACAGTACGACATCGTCTGCAACGGGGTCGAGCTGTCATCCGGCGCGATCCGCAACCACCGCCCCGACGTGATGAAGAAGGCCTTCGCGATCGCCGGCTACGGCGAGGACGTGCTGGAAAAGAAATTCGGCGGCATGCTGAACGCACTCACGTATGGCGCGCCGCCCCATGGCGGCATCGCGCCGGGCATCGACCGCATCGTCATGCTGCTTGCCGGGGAGGAGAACCTGCGCGAGGTCGTGCTGTTCCCGATGAACCAGAAGGCCGAGGACTTGATGATGGGCGCGCCGTCCGAGGTTACGCCGAAGCAGTTGCGCGAACTGCACATTCGGCTGGATTTGCCGAAGAAATAAGACCCAGTCGTGGGCCATGCTGCAGCGCATCTTGTCAATTGCGTGCAAACGCTTTACCTGACGGACCAGCATCAAGAGTTGGGCATCGCCCGACGCCAACCTGCTTCCCGAGCAAGGTGGCGCTCCTGAGAGGGAGGATGTGGCCGAACCGGCAACGAAACGGGTCAGTCACAGTCGGTCTTGCCTGACCAACGTTGGACCGACTGCATGCCGATCAAGATTCCCGACAACCTGCCGGCCCGTCCGATCCTCGAAGCGGAAGGCGTCGCGGTGATGAGTGAGACAGACGCGGTGCGCCAAGATATCCGGCCGATGCGGATCGGGCTCCTCAACCTGATGCCGAACAAGGTGAAAACCGAGACGCAGTTCGCACGGCTCCTCGGCGCGTCGCCGCTGCAGGTCGAACTGACCTTGGTCAAGATGACCAATCACGTCTCGCGCAATACGCCGACCGATCACGTCCTGTCGTTCTACCGGTCGTGGCAGGACATCCGGCACGAGAAATTCGACGGCTTCATCATCACCGGGGCGCCGGTCGAGACGCTGCCGTTCGAGGAGGTGACGTACTGGGACGAGCTGTGCCGCATCTTCGATTGGACGCAAACTAACGTCCATGGCTGCATGAACATCTGTTGGGGCGCGCAAGCCGCTGTCCATCATTTCCACGGCATGCCGAAATATAGGCTGGCGCAGAAGATGTTCGGGGTTTACAGCCACCGCAACCGCGCGCCGGCATCGCCTTACCTTCGTGGTTTCTCCGACGACTTCGCCATTCCGGTGTCGCGCTGGACCGAGGTCCGCGAGGATGACATCCCGCCAAACAGCGGCTTACGCGTGCTGATGGCGTCGGACGAGGCGGGACTTTGCCTGCTTGAAGATCCGCGGCACCGCGCGCTCCATATGTTCAACCACATCGAATATGACAGCGGTTCGCTCGGTGAGGAGTATCAACGCGACGTCGGCGCCGGAAAGCCGGTCGCGCTGCCGAAAAACTACTTTCCGGACGACGATTTCCAGGAGCAGCCGCTCAACCGGTGGCGCAGCCACGCACATCTCTTGTTCGGCAACTGGATCAACCAGCTCTACCAGACGACGCCGTTCGATGTGGATGAGATCGGCATCACCCCCACAGAACGAGCGACCGCAGGCATCGCGGCGGAATGAAGGAAGACCAGGTTACTTCTCCGGCAGCGGGATGAATTCGATTTCATCGCCCGGCACCTTCTGGAAATGCCCGGCCTTCCAGTCGGCCTTGGCCTGCTCGATGCGCTCCTTGCGCGACGACACGAAATTCCACCAGATGTGGCGCGGCCCATCCATCGGCGCGCCGCCGAGGATGACGAAATGGCTGCCGCGTGTCGCCGTCAGGACAACGGCGTCGCCCTGCCTGAATACCAGCAGCTGGCCGGCTGCGAAGTGGTCGCCGGCAACTTCGATCTCGCCGTCAATCACATAGATCGCGCGTTCCTCATGTCCGGTATCGAGCGGTAGTGCGGCGCCGGCCGCGAGGCGGACATCGGCGAAGATCGTTTCATGCACGGCCGGCACCGGCGACGTCGCACCGTAGAGCGAGCCGACGACGATGCGCACGGTCTTGCCCGCCTCGCTCACGACCGGAAATTCGCCGGTCTCGTGATGGGTAAAACCGGCGTCCATCTCCTCCCTCGCTGCGGGCAATGCGACCCACATCTGCAGGCCGTGAATAGGGCCGCCAGCGGCGCGCCGTTCCGGCGCGGTGCGCTCGGAATGCACGATGCCGCGTCCGGCCGTCATCCAGTTCGCTTCGCCCGGCCGGATAGCGACCGCGGAACCGAGGCTGTCCCGATGCATGATCTCGCCGTCGAACAGGTAAGTGACGGTGGAAAGCCCGATATGCGGGTGAGGGCGCACGTCAAGACTACGCGGTACGCCTTTGGG
>CAZNTY010000055.1:0-7952 GCA_964576085.1 uncultured Undibacter sp.
GCCACGGCGTTGCTCGACATCGTCAGCAGCGTGTCCATGGTGACACGGCCTTCGCGCACCGCCTTCAGCGTCGTGTAGAGCGTCATCAGCTTGGTGACGGACGCCGGGTACCAAGGATAAGTGGCGTTCTCGGCGTGCAGCACCTTGCCGGTCGAGGCCTCGATCAGGAGCTGCGCTTCGGCATTGGCGCGGCCGGGGCCGCAAATTGCGAAACCGAAGGCAAATGCGCAAATAAAAGCAGCCGAAACAAATTTCACGAGGCTCGATCCCGTTCCATTCACGGCCGTTCTATCGGGCCGAAGGTGATAGTGCTACGCTACCGAAGCTCGTCGTGGGACGCAAAGCCGCCCCGTCCCCCGTCTCGAATATGGTAACTTTCACTGATCGCTCAGGAAAACGACCAAAGTTCGGCAAAGGAGAGTGCAATGACCGCCTGTATCGTCGGATGGGCCCACACGCCCTTTGGCCGGCTGGCCGGGGAAACCGTGGAAAGCCTGATCGTCAAGGCGGCCACCGAGGCCCTGGCCGACGCCGGCGTGGCTGCCCGGGACGTGGACGAGATCGTTCTCGGCCATTTCAATGCGGGCTTCTCGCCGCAGGATTTCACCGCCGCGCTCGTCCTCCAGGCTTCGCCGGACCTGCGCTTCAAGCGCGCGACCCGGGTGGAGAACGCCTGTGCCACCGGCTCGGCTGCCGTGCACCAGGCCATCAAGTCGATCGAGGCCAAGAGCGCCCGCATCGTGCTGGTCGTCGGCGTCGAGCAGATGACCACGACGCCGGGGCCGGAGATCGGCCGGAACCTGCTCAAGGCGTCCTACGTGCGCGAGGAAGCCGATATCGACGGCGGCTTTGCCGGCATCTTCGGCAAGATCGCCAATCTCTATTTCCAGAAATACGGCGACCAGTCCGACGCGCTGGCGATGATCGCGGCGAAGAACCACAAGAATGGCGTCGGCAATCCCTATGCGCAGATGCGCAAGGATCTCGGCTACGATTTCTGCCGCACCGAGAGCGAGAAGAACCCGATCGTCGCCGGGCCGCTCAAGCGCACCGACTGCTCGCTGGTGTCGGACGGCGCGGCCGCCGTCGTCGTGTCGGATGTCGAAACCGCCTTGCGGCTCGGCAAGGCGGTAGCCTTTCGCGCCAACGCGCATGTGCAAGATTTCCTGCCGATGTCGAAGCGCGACATTCTGAAGTTCGAGGGCTGCGCCACGGCCTGGCGGCGCGCACTGGCGCAGGCCGGCGTGACGCTCGCCGACCTGTCTTTCGTCGAGACGCACGATTGCTTCACCATCGCCGAGTTGATCGAATATGAGGCGATGGGCCTCGCCCCGGAAGGGCAGGGCGCCCGCGCGCTCAAGGAAGGCTGGACGCAGAAGGACGGCAAGCTGCCGGTCAATCCGTCCGGTGGGCTGAAAGCCAAGGGTCATCCGGTCGGCGCGACCGGTGTGTCGATGCACGCGCTCGCTGCAATGCAGCTCACCGGCAAGGCGGGCGACATGCAGGTGAAAAACGCGAGGCTCGGCGCGCTCTTCAACATGGGCGGCGCCGCCGTTGCCAATTATGTGAGCATTCTCGAGCGCATCAAGTAAGCGGCGGCTGCCCACCGCGCGCGGCAAAAGCCGCGTGACTCGCCGGCCTGTTCCGATACACTCTTGCGGCGCACACGCTGTTTGTGCGCAAATGGTGTGCCGGTCGGTGACCAGGGAGGGTAAGCCGCCGATGACCAATATCCCAACCGATCTGTTGCGCACTTTGGTGACGGTTGTCGATCTGCGCAGTTTCACGAAAGCCGCGCAAACGCTCGGCGTGACTCAGCCGGCAGTCAGCGCGCAGATCAAGCGTCTGCAGACATTGCTCGGCAGCGAATTGTTCGACCGCGCCACGTCCGGCATCGCGCTGACTCGCCAGGGCGAGGCGGTGGTCAGCCATGCGCGGCGGCTGCTCGCGATCAACGATGAAATTCTCGGTGTCGCGAAAACCGATAATGCCCGCAAGCGCATCCGCATCGGCCTGCCCGGCGATTTGTCCGGGCCGCTGCTGCCGTGGACGCTGGCAAAATTCCGCACCCGCTGGCCGGATTACAATTTCCAGACGCTGAGCGGCGGCGCGCCGACGCTGTTGCGCGACATGCGGCAGGGCAACCTCGACGTCGTCATCGCGCTGTCGACCGAGCCGCCGGTCGATGCCCGCCACACCTGGAGCGACCAGCTCGTCTGGGTGCGCAGCGACGCTACCAGGGTCGATCCGCAGGCCCAGGTGCCGGTGCCGATGGTGGCGTTCAGCGAGGAGTGCATGTGCTTCCGCGCCGGCACCAAGGCGCTGCGCGACAGCGGCCGCAGCCACCGCCTGGTGATGATTTCGGGCACGGTGCTGGTGTTGTCGGCCGGCGTCGATGCCGGTCTCGGCACGATGGTGATGACGCGCGGCCGCGTGCGCCTGACCCAGCTCAAGCGCTGGGATGACGCGCCGCTGCCCAAGCTGCCGGAGCTTCACGTCGGCATCTACGTGCGCGAGGGCGCCGATACCCGGCCGCTCAACGAGTTGGCCGACGAGCTGGCGCCGCTGCTGCGGCCGAAGCCGGAAGAGGCGATCGACGGCAGCGAGTTCCGCGCCGTCCGCACGGCATTCGACAAGGCCGAGGCGCTGCGCGGGTAATCTCAAGACCGCACCCTTGCGATGGGCGCCGCGCTATCATGCGCCGCCATGACTGATTCCGCATTGCAGGCGATCCGCGAATTCCACGCGCCTTACGCGGGCGACGACGAGGACTTCGCGGCGCGCTTTCTTGCGCGCGAGCAGCGCCGCGCCGAGGCCGAGGCGCGGATCGAGGCCCGCGCGACGCGGCTGGTCGAGGCGATCCGCGCGCGCATCGGGGGCCTCGGCGGCGTCGAGGATTTCCTGCACGCTTACGCACTCTCAACCAAGGAGGGCCTCGCGCTGATGGTGCTGGCGGAGGCGCTGCTGCGCGTGCCGGACGCCGCCACCGCCGACCGGCTGATCGAAGACAAGCTCGCCGCCGGCGACTGGACCCACGCCGACGCGCATTCCGGCGCGCTGCTGGTGTCGGCGTCGGCGTGGACGCTCGGCCTCACCGCCAGCATCATCCATCCCGGCGAGACGCCGGAAGGCATTGTCGGCGCGCTGGTCAAACGCCTCGGCCTGCCGGCGGTGCGCGCAGCGACGCGGCAGGCGATGCGGCTGCTCGGCTCGCATTTCGTGCTGGGACAGACCATTCAGGATGCGCTCGCGCGCGCCGCCTCGCGCGACGACGAGCTTTATTCCTTCGACATGCTGGGCGAGGGGGCGCGCACTGCCGCCGATGCGGAGCGCTATTTTCGCGCTTATGCCGGCGCGATCGCGGCGATCGGAAAAGGCGCCGGCCGTGCGGCCTTGCCGCAACGGCCAGGCATTTCCGTCAAGCTGTCGGCGCTGCATCCACGCTACGAGGCGCTGGGACGCGAGCGCGTCCTTGCCGAACTGGTGCCAAAACTTCTGGAGCTGGCGCGCGCGGCGAAACGCGACGATCTTGTTTTCACGATCGACGCCGAAGAAGCCGACCGGCTCGAATTGTCGCTCGACGCGATCCGCAAGGTGCTGAGTGATCCCTCGCTCGCCGGCTGGGACGGCTTCGGCCTCGCCGTGCGGGCCTATCAGAAGCGCGCCGGCGCGGTGATCGACTGGATCGTGCAGCTTGCCGAGGCACTGGACCGCCGGTTGATGGTGCGGCTGGTCAAGGGCGCCTACTGGGACACCGAGATCAAGCGCGCGCAGGAGCGCGGCCTTGCCGACTATCCGGTGTTCACGCGCAAGGCGATGACCGATCTCTGCTACATCGATTGTGCGCGCCGGCTGCTCGCGGCGCGGCCGCGGCTCTATCCGCAGTTCGCCACCCACAACGCGCTCACGATTGCGACCGTGATCGAGGAAGCCGGCGCCGAAGGCTACGAATTCCAGCGTCTGCACGGCATGGGCGAAGCGCTTTACCGCGCGCTGCGCGCCGACACGCCGGACCTCAAGTGCCGCGTCTATGCGCCGGTCGGCGGCCATGCCGACCTGCTGGCCTATCTGGTGCGCCGCCTGCTGGAGAATGGCGCCAACTCATCGTTCGTCGCGCTGGCCGGCGACAGTGCGGTGCCGCTCGCGCAGGTGCTCAGGCGGCCGTCGCAGAGCATCGCCGGCGCCTCGGCAGCGCGGCATCCGCGGATACCCTTGCCGCACGATCTCTATGCTCCGGAACGGCTGAACTCAGCCGGCGTCGAGTTCGGCGACCGCGCCGGCCTCGCGACGCTGCTGGCCGAAATCGAAGCCGCGCCAGCCGTCTTTGCCCCGCCGCGCGGTGTCGATCCGGCGACGGCGATACAGGCGGCACAGGCGGGCTTCGCTGCCTGGAACGCCACGCCGCTTGCTGTGCGCGCCGACACCCTGGAACGCGCCGGCGACCTGATCGAGGCCGGGCGCGGACGGCTGATCGCGCTGCTGCAGAGCGAAGGCGGCAAGACGCTCGACGATTGCGTGTCCGAGGTGCGCGAGGCCACCGATTATTGCCGCTATTACGCAGCGCAGGCGCGCCGTGCGCTGGCGCCGCAGCCGATGCCCGGCCCGACCGGCGAGAGCAACGAGCTGCGCTATCGCGGTCGCGGCGTGTTCGTCTGCATCAGTCCGTGGAATTTTCCGCTCGCCATCTTGACCGGGCAGGTGGTCGCCGCGCTCGCGGCCGGCAATTCGGTCATCGCGAAGCCCGCCGAGCAGACGCCGCTGACGGCCGCCGAGGCGGTGCGGCTTCTGCACCAGGCCGGCGTGCCGGCAAGCGCGCTCCATTTCGTGCCGGGCGACGGCAGGGTCGGCGCGGCCCTGGTCGATGATCCGCGGACCGCCGGCGTCGCCTTCACCGGCTCGACCGAGGTCGGTCGCGCCATCAACCGCGCTTTGGCGGCCAAGGACGGGCCGATCGTGCCGCTGATCGCGGAGACCGGCGGCATCAACGCGATGATCGTCGACGCCAGCGCGCTGTCGGAGCAGGTCACCGACGACGTGATGACCTCGGCGTTCCGCTCCGCCGGGCAGCGCTGCTCGGCGCTGCGGCTGCTCTGCGTGCAGGAGGACGTCGCGGACCGGGTGTTGACGATGATCGCCGGCGCGGCGTGCGAACTGGCGCTCGGCGATCCGCACGATCCGGCGACCCAGGTCGGTCCGGTGATCGACCGCGAGGCGCATGGCCGGCTGATGGCCTGGATCGCGACGATGGAGCAACGCGGCGCGTTGCGCTTCCGCTGGGATGAGGGCCGTCCGCTGCCGGACGGTCTCTTCGTTCCGCCGTCGATCGTCGAGCTCAAAAATGCCCGGGACCTGACGGAGGAGGTGTTCGGCCCGATCCTCCACGTGGTGCGCTGGCGCGCGGACGGCCTCGACCGGCTGCTCGCCGACATCGCCGCCAATGGCTACGGCCTGACGCTCGGCATCCATTCGCGCATCGACGACACCGTGCGCCGTATCGTCGCGGCGCTCGATAACGGCAATATTTACGTCAATCGCAGCATGATCGGGGCCGTGGTCGGCACCCAGCCGTTCGGTGGCAGCGGGCTGTCCGGTACCGGGCCGAAGGCGGGCGGCCCCAATTATCTGCGTCGCTTCGCGCTCGAGCAGGTGGTCAGCGTCAACACCGCGGCGGCCGGCGGCAATGCGACGCTGCTGAGCGCCCAGGAGTGACTGCCAGCAAGAGTGGCTGCTAGCATGAGTAACTGCTAACAAGAGAACTGCTGGAGAGTGACCGAACGATTCCGTCGCCGGTCCGTTAACGGATTACCATGTTTTGTCGGGTATTCTCCCGGGAATGACTGATTCGGTCGCCCGGCTTTATGACGCGGTGGTCGCCGCTCGCGGCAGCGACCCGGCGAAGTCGCGCACCGCGCGGCTGTTCCGCGCCGGCCGCTCCAAGATGGCGAAGAAGCTCGCCGAGGAGGCGGTCGAGGTCGTGATCGACGTGATGCACGGCCAGCCGGAAGCGGTGGTGCGCGAAAGCGCTGATCTTCTCTATAATCTCGTCGTGCTCTGGGTCGCCGCCGGCGTGCACCCCGACGCGGTGTGGGACGAAATGAAGCGGCGCGAGCGCCTGTTCGGCATTGCCGAGAAAATCCCGAAGAACTTTGTGCAGGCAACGCCTGCCCGGCGTAAGGTCGTCGCGCTCGAGGGACGGCGGGCCGGCAAGCGGCGCTGAGCGGCGATCCATCGGAGTTCCTATGACTGACCAGGCCGCCAGGCCCTCGCTTGTGCGCCGGCTCTATGACCGTTGCATCGCGGCGGCCGGCCGGCCGCACGCGATCTGGATGATGGGCGCGGTGTCGTTCGCCGAAAGCTCGTTCTTCCCGATTCCACCTGACGTGATGCTGATTCCGATGGCGTTGGCGCGCCCGGACCATGCGTTCCGCCTCGCGATCTGGTGCACGGTCACGTCGGTCGCCGGCGGCATGCTCGGTTACGCCATCGGCGCCTTGCTCTACGATTCGATCGGGTTGTGGCTGATCCATCTCTACGGCTACGGCGACAAGGTCGAGGCGTTCCGCGCCGCCTATGCGGAATGGGGCGCGTGGATCATCCTGCTCAAGGGCCTCACCCCGATCCCGTACAAGATCGTCACCATCACCTCGGGCTTTGCCGGCTACAGCTTCCCGCTGTTCGTGCTGTTTTCCATCATCACGCGCGGCGCCCGCTTTTTCGTGCTCGCGTTCCTGCTGCACCGCTATGGGGCGCGGGCGCGGCACATCATCGAACGGCAGCTCGGCCTCTGGACGACGATTTTTGCTCTCATCATTGTGGGCGGATTTGTGATTGCCGTTTATCTGCTGTGAGATTTTTTTATTTCGCGGGCTTTCACCGTTCGAGCTAGGGTGTGGCTGCTGCGATCCGTCGAGCCGGCGGCAATCATGACGCGACGTCCTGTCTATGCGACCTGGATTTGGGTGGGTGCCTGCACCCTGGCGCTGGCCGGCCTTCCGGCGGCCGCGCAGGATAGGCCGGCGCAGGACGGCAATGTTTTCACCGACATCGGGCGCTGGCTCGATCGCTCGCTGACGTCGATCGGGGATCAGTTCCGCGACGCCGGCAAGGGAATCGACACTTTCAATCGTGAAGCCGGCGCGGCGGCCAAGAGCACTGCGGAGGCCGCCTCGGATGCCGCCGACGCCGTCGCACGGCTGCCCGGGACCCGCGTCGTGACCGGGCGCCAGACCTGCGCCATCGCAGACAACGGCGCGCCGGACTGCGTGACCGCCGCCAACAAGCTGTGCCAGACGCGCGGCCTCAAATCGGGCACCAGCCTTGCCATCACCTCGACGCGGGAGTGCCCGCTGCGGCTGGCGCGGGGCTCGGGCGAGCCGCGCGAGTGCAAGAACATCACCTTCGTCACCCGCGCGATGTGTCAGTAGCCGGCGACGTCTCGTGAACCTCTCCGCCAAATTGCTGGAACGTGAGGCTGCCGGAAAGCCGGTGACGGTCGGCGTGATCGGCGCCGGCAAGTTCGGCACCATGTTCCTGGCGCAGGCGCGGCTGACACGCGGCCTGCACGTTGCCGGCGTCGCCGATCTCGACGTCGCGCGTGCCAGAAGCCAGCTTAAGACCGCAGGCTGGCCGGATGCCTCCTACGCTGCGCCATCGCTTGACGACGCGCACCGGACCCGGGCCACGCTGGTCATGGACAGCGCCGTGGCGCTGTTGACCGACCCGCGCATCGAGGTGATCGTCGAGGCGACCGGCGTTCCCGGCGCCGGCATCGCGCACGCGCTCGCCGCGATCGCCAACGGCAAGCACATCGTCATGGTCAACGTCGAGGCCGACGTGGTGGCCGGTCCGTTGCTGGCGCGCAAGGCGAAGGCGGCCGGCGTGGTCTACAGCCTCGCCTGGGGCGACCAGCCGGCGCTGATCTGCGAGCATGTCGACTGGGCGCGCGCCGCCGG
>CAZNTY010000056.1:0-5082 GCA_964576085.1 uncultured Undibacter sp.
CGATCTTCGGCACGCTGCCGATCGCGCTCGGCACCGGTGCCGGCGCCGAATTGCGACAGCCGCTCGGCGTCGCGGTGGTCGGCGGCCTGCTGGTTTCGCAGCTCCTGACCCTCTACATCACGCCCGTGATCTACCTCTACCTCGACCGGCTCGACCGGCTGGTGAAGCGCCGGCTCGATCCGCCGCAGGACCAGGAGATCGCGCACGTGCCGCCGGCGGTCGCGGCGGAATAGCGCATGATCCCGAAAAGTGGGACCCGGTTTTCGGAAGAGATCATGCGCCAGCAAAATGTGCTTAGAGCGAGAAGCTCGTGCCGCAGCCGCAGGACGCTGTGGCTTTGGGGTTCTTCACCTTGAACGAAGCGCCGATCAGGTCATCGACGAAGTCGATTTCCGAGCCGGCCATGTAGCCGACCGATACGGAATCGATCAGCACCGTGGCGCCGTCGCGGCTGATGACCAGGTCGTCGTCGGCCCTGTCGTGCTCGATGTCGAACTTGTACTGGAAACCGGAGCAGCCGCCGCCGGCCACGCTGACGCGCAGCATGCTGCCGGGCGGTTCGCCCTTGAGGATTTCGCCGATCTTGCGGGCGGCGCGCTCGCTGACGGTCACGGCCTCGGTCATCGCTTGGCCTTCTGTTGGCTGACTCCTGCTACGGACTCTTGGCAGATGCCTCGGTCGATAGTTAAGTGCGCCGGCGGGCAACGTCAATTCGCGGGAAACCGCGCCGGACTTGGGCAATAAGGACGGACATGGCGGTCGAGAGCGCTTCGGCGCGGGCGGCTTATGCCGCCGATCCCAAGGCGAGCCGAGGCCGGCTTTATCCGGAGCCGCCGAGCCCGACGCGCAACGATTTCCGCCGCGACTGCGACCGCATCATCCATTCGACGGCGTTCCGGCGCCTCGCGCACAAGACCCAGGTGTTCGTCTTCCATGAAGGCGACCACTTCCGCACCCGCCTGACGCATACGCTGGAAGTGGCGCAGATTGCCCGCTCGCTGGCCCGCGCGCTCGGTCTCGACGAGGACCTGAGCGAGGCTTTGGCGCTCGCGCACGATCTCGGCCATCCGCCGTTCGGCCATGCCGGCGAGCGCGCGCTCGACCAGTGCCTGCGGGCGCATGGCGGCTTCGATCACAACGCGCAGGCGCTGCGGGTCGTCACCGAGCTTGAGCGTCATTACGCGAATTTCGACGGCCTCAACCTGACCTGGGAAACGCTGGAGGGTTTGGTCAAGCACAACGGGCCGCTGACCGATCGCGAGGGGAAGCCGATCGGGCGGTATCGCGAGCACGGGGCGCCGGCCGCGATCGAGGCGTACCAGGACAGGCAGGATCTCGAGCTCTGGAGCTTCGCCGGCGCGGAAGCCCAAATTGCCGCGCTGGCCGATGACATTGCTTACGACGCCCACGACATCGACGACGGCCTGCGCGCCGGGCTGTTCACGCTGGCTGATATCGCTGCCGTGCCAATGGTCGCCGACATTCTTCGCGAGATCGAGACGGCTTTTCCCGATCTCGATCCGGCGCGGCGGACGCATGAACTGGTGCGGCGCCTGATCACGCGCATGATCGAAGACGTGATCGCCGAGACGCGGCGCCGCATCGAGCGGCTGGCGCCGCGCACTGCGGACGATATCCGCGGCGCCTCTGCCCCTGTGGTCGGATTTTCGGGCGCGATGGCGCAAGCGGACAAGGACATCAAGGGCTTTCTCTATCCCCGGATGTATCGGCACCCGCGGGTCAATCGCATCATGTCGGATGCCGAGGCTGTGCTGCGCGACCTGTTCGGCCACTATATGAGCAAGCCGACCGACATGCCGGCGGAATGGGCGGAGCGGCTTTCGCCGCGTGACGAGCACGCCAATGCGCGGCGGACGGCCGACTATATTGCCGGCATGACGGACCGCTATGCGCTGATCGAACACGCCAGATTTTTCAAGACGACGCCGGATTTGCGATGAGCAAGGCGTCCAAGCCGATTTTGACTCGCTGCACGAAGTGAGTTAGCTCGCCGCCAGTTTCTGATAATTCGAGCGCTTTCCAGCCCGCATGGCCAACGACAAGCAGCCGCCGCACCTTTTTGCCGACATGCTCGCCCGCGTGCATCGTGCGACGGCGGCCGTTCTCGGCGAGGTCGACCAAACCCGCGTCGTCGTCGAGCCGCCGCGCGATCCGACGCACGGCGACATGGCGACCAATGCTGCGATGGTGCTGGCGAAGGACGCCGGCCGGAAACCGCGCGATCTCGCCGCGGCGATCGCCGCCGCGCTGGGCAAGGACGATCTCGTCGCCAAGGTCGATGTCGCGGGGCCCGGCTTCATCAATCTGACGCTGCGGCCGACGGCCTGGCTCGCGGAGCTGGGTACCGTGCTGGCGCAGGGTTTAGCCTATGGCGCAAGCGATATCGGCAAGGGCGAGAGGGTCAACGTGGAATACGTCTCGGCCAATCCGACCGGGCCGATGCATGTCGGCCACGGCCGCGGCGCCGTGTTCGGCGATGCGCTCGCCAACCTGCTGAAGTTCGCCGGCTTCGCCGTGACACGCGAATACTACATCAACGACGCCGGCGCGCAGGTCGACGTCCTGGCGCGCTCCGCGTTCCTGCGCTACCGCGAGGCGCTCGGCGAGACGATCGGTCCCATTCCCGACGGCCTTTACCCGGGCGACTACCTCAAGCCGGTTGGGCAGGCGCTCGCCCTCGAACAAGGCCACGCGCTCAGGCAGATGCCGGAGGAGGACTGGCTGCCGATCGTGCGGCGCAAGGCGATCGACATGATGATGGACATAATCCGCGAGGACCTCGCGGCGCTCAATGTGCGCCACGACGTGTTCTTCTCGGAACGCTCGCTGATCGAAGGCGGCAGGGACCAGGTCGCCGACACGATCGCGGCGTTGCGCGATCAAGGCGAAGTCTATGAGGGCCGCCTGCCGCCGCCGAAAGGTGCGCCGGTCGAGGACTGGGAAGACCGCGAGCAGACGCTGTTCCGGTCGACCGATTTCGGCGACGACGTCGACCGGCCGCTGAAGAAATCGGACGGCAGCTACACTTATTTCGCGTCCGACATCGCTTACCACAAGTCGAAATTCGACCGCGGCTTCCGCGCCATGATCGACGTCTGGGGGGCCGATCACGGCGGCTACATCAAGCGCATGCAGGCCGCGGTGAAAGCCGTCAGCGCAGGCGAGGCCGACCTCGACGTCAAGATCGTGCAGCTCGTCAAGCTGCTGCGCGGTGGCGAGCCGGTGAAGATGTCGAAACGGGCAGGCGACTTCGTCACCTTGCGCGAGGTCGTCGATGAGGTCGGGCGCGATGCCGTCCGCTTCATGATGCTCTATCGCAAGAACGACGCGGTGCTTGACTTCGACCTGGCCAAGGTGATCGAGCAGTCGCGCGACAACCCGGTGTTCTATGTCCAGTACGGACATGCGCGCGGCGAGTCGGTGTTCCGCAATGCGCGCGCGGAGATGCCGGAGCTTCCGGCCGATCCGGCGCTGCGTGCGGGGTGGCTGGCGCGGGCCGACCTTTCACGGCTTGATGATGCAGCGGAACTTTCGTTGATGCGGAAAATCGCGCTTTACCCGCGCCTGATCGAGGCTGCGGCGCTGGCCCACGAGCCGCACCGGATTGCATTCTATCTTTATGAACTTGCAAGCGAATTTCACGCACAGTGGACGCGTGGAAAAGACTTGCCTCATTTACGCTTCATTATCCAGAATGATCCAGAACTGACCGCGGCGCGCTTGGCCCTGGTGCAGGGAGTCGTGACCGTGCTCGCCTCCGGGCTTGCGGTGCTCGGCGTCGAAGCGCCGTCGGAAATGAGATAGGCGTTCACCCGCTGGGGCGTCCGACGGACGGATGCGGGTTTATCGCGCTAAATCGGGGACCGAATGGCCGACGACACCCATCAACGATCGTTTCGCGAATCCGCTTATCCCCGCGCGTCGAGGACAAACAGCTCCGGCAATGATCCGCTGGCCGAGCTCGCCCGCCTGATCGGACAGACTGATCCGTTCGCCGAATTTGGCCGCCAACAATCGCAACAACCTGTCCAGCACCAGCCGGGCTCTGCGCCGCAGTCGCAAGCTTATGCGGCGCAGCAGCCGCAGGCTTACGACCAGCACGGCTACCAGGCCGCGGTCGAGGCTGATGCCTATCCGCAAGAGCAGTATGCGGAGGCCGATTACGATCCGAACGTCTACTACGAGGATGCGCCGGGCATCGAGGGCGAGCAGGATTATGACGATGAACCGCCGCCGCGCCGCCGGCTGAGCATCATCGCCATCGCCGCCGTGCTGGCGCTCGCCGTGGTGGGGACCGCCGGCGCCTTCGGCTACAAGGCGCTGTTCGGCTCCTCCGGCAGCACGCCGCCACCCGTCATCAAGGCCGACAGCACGCCTGCCAAGGTAGTGCCGCCGAGCAAGTCCGAGCCGCAATCCAGCAAGCTGATCTACGATCGCGTCGGTGAACGTAGCGGCGGCGAGAAGATCGTGTCGCGCGAGGAGCAGCCGATCGACATCAAGGACAGCAAGCAGGCGCCGTCGGCCAATGCCTTCCCGGGTGGAGTGGGCGGCGCCGCGCCGACTGTGGCCCCGGCGATGGACAGCACAACGACCGCCGACCAGCCAAAGAAGATCCATACCATTCCGATTCGTCCCGAGACGCCGCCGTCGCTCGATGCGCCGCCCGCAACGCCGATGCGTAGCGCGGCCGCAGCGCCTGTATCGACGCCGCCCGCTGCGCCTGCGCCAAAACCCGCGGCAGTGCCGCCCGCGCCGCCACAGCGGCTCGCCAGCGCGCCGTCGTCCACCGCCGACGCGGAAGACACCGTATCTGCGTCGCGCCCCGGTCCCACGCCGGTGCATCCTGCTGCGCCGCGCAGCGCCAACGCGCCTTTGTCGTTGAGTCCTGATGCCGTATCGACCCCCGCGGCCGCCCGCCCGGCGCCTGCGGCGCGGACCGCCTCCGTTCCGCCGGCTCCGGCCCATGCCGGGCCCTCTGCTTCTGCTTCGGGACAGTATGCGGTGCAGGTTTCCTCGCAGCGCAGCGAGGCTGAGGCGGAGGCGGCTTTTCGCAGCCTCCAG
>CAZNTY010000057.1:0-7798 GCA_964576085.1 uncultured Undibacter sp.
CCATCTAGTGGCGACTCCAGAAGAACTAGCCGCCATAGCCGAAGCCCTCAAGGAGCGCGAGGAGAGGAAACGTTATCGGGCGCTGGACTTCTATAAGCCCTATCCTAAGCAGATTCAATTTCATAACCTAGGGCGGACGCATCACGAGCGCGCGCTGATCGCGGCCAACCGTTCCGGTAAATCGTATAGCGCCGCTGCGGAAGTCGCCATGCACCTGACTGGCATTTATCCGTCATGGTGGCAGGGGCGCGTATTCCCCGAACCAATCCGATGCTGGGTTGCGGGAGAGACCGGGATTTCGGCCAGAGACATCTGCCAGAAGCTTCTATTCGGGACGCCGGGAGTCGTCATGGATCGCGGCACGGGTATGGTGCCGAGGGATTGCGTGGACTGGCAAGACGGGACATCGCTCGCCCATGGATATGCGAACCTCTACGACACCGTGCAAGTCAAGCACGCTACCGGCGGCATAAGCACGGTTAAGTTCATGACTTACGCCCAGGGGCGCGAAAAGTGGCAAGGTGAATCCCTGGACGTGATATGGGTGGACGAGGAGCCGCCGAGGGATGTCTATAGCGAAGGTCTGACGCGCCTTGCCGATCGCGCCGGCATCATGCTCTGCACATTCACGCCGCTCAAGGGCATGACGGAAGTCGTGACGCGGTTTACCGGAGAATCCTCGCCCGACCGCGCATGGATCAATATGACCATCGAGGACGCCGGCCATTTCAGCCCCGAGGAACGCGCCCGCGTCATAGCTCAATATCCCGCCTACGAAAGGGAAGCGCGCGCCAAGGGTGTGCCGATGCTCGGGGAGGGCAGGGTTTTCCAGTGCCCGGAGTCGATTATCTGCGAGCCGGCAATCCCGAAGCTACCGGAACACTGGCCGCTGATGTGGGCGATAGACTACGGCATAGATCATCCGTTTGCGGCCGTGCTAGGTGCGTGGGATAAGGATGTGGACTGCATCCATATAGTGGCTGCGATCAAGATGAAAGACTCGCGGCCGATAGATCACGCGGCGGCCATGAAGGCTGCGGCTGCGCAGCCGCCGGTGGCGTGGCCGCACGATGTGGCGTCCCGCGACGCCAACACCGGAAAGCCTCTCAGCAGGATTTATGCAGGCCACGGCCTCAACATGCTTCCCAGCCATGCCGCATTCCCGGACGGCTCCATTTCGACGGAGGCCGGAATCAAGCTCATGGAAGAACGCATGTATTCCAATCGCCTCAAGGTCGCGGAGCATCTCCACGAATGGTTTGCGGAATATCGGATATACCACCGCAAGAACGGCATGATCGTGAAGCTGAACGACGACCTTATGTCGGCCACAAGAATCCTGTGCATGGCTATCAGGCACGCCAAGTGGTCGAGCGCGGGCATCGCGCTGATGGGGCGGGGCAAGACGCTCATGGCGAAGGATTGGGACTTCAACCCGCTGGAAATTTGACGGGGTTGCCCGAATCGTAGTTTGTCTACGATTGGCTATGCGGGGTGCATATGGACATCAGGGTCTATGAGAACGGCGCTGGGATCATGATGCTGGCGTTCCGCACGGATGACGGCTTTATCACCATCGAGGAAATGACCGTCAAGGACGCAACCCTGTTCGCCCAACGTCTACGCATGGCCGTGGCGAGGGCAACCAAGCTGGCTGGCGGGAAAGGGGACAAATGATGGGGCGCGTCTTGATCGACCTTCTATGTCTATCCACAGGTTTTTTGGCCGGCATTCTGGCGACCGTCACAGCCGTCAAACTGTCGGGACGGTAATGCTGTGGATGGAATCGTACTGGACCCCTTCGAGCGGACCATCGCTTATCTGACAGAGATTCAGGTCGATGCCTATGGTGGGTACGATGCGGCGAGGAAGGTGCTGCTTGTCGAAGCGGTAGCGGACCCGGCGATCTTGTTTATTCGCGACCCGAGCCTGCCATGGTACAGCGAGGTCGGGCATGGCTGACGGCCGCATCGACTGGGAAGACGCCGAGAGACTAAGGCGCAGCCGGGAGGCGTTCGATGCCCATATCCCGAAAAAAGAGCGGCGCTGCGATCTTGGGGCGGCCTGCATCTGCACCAAGGCTGGCTGGAAGGGGGAGTGCCTTCGCGTCAAGCCGGAGGAGGACGCCGCCTGATGCACCTGACGCCAGTCATCATGGAGCGCGCCTACGAATATCTCATGGCGACGCCGCCATTCAATAAGTGGCGGCTGCCAACGGCGGATGAGATCGAGTTTTTCGTAGACGGAAGCGGGCGAGACTACGGAAAGTTCAATCTGTTTCAGAAGCCCAGAATCACAATGTCCGCCAGGCTGTGCCGCACCAGCGAGGACATCATCGCGACGATGGCGCACGAAATGATCCACCTTCATCTGGATACGTCCGCAGCAAAGGGTAAGGAGCCCGCCGACCACGGCAAGAAGTTCATGGCTGCCGCAGCCTCCGTCTGCCGTCAGCACGGCTGGGATAGCGTGGTTTTCTGACCGGGGTTGACAAAGATGACTCGGAGTCATCAAATTTGTCCAGACCGAATCGGTGTCCTCAATGCCAACGTCCACAACGCGCACGATGGCTCGCCCGGAGAATATGGCGATGCCGAATGTGGCCTCCGACCTTAATCTCGGGGGCTCGCTCACGCCCGAGCAGATCGAGGAGCGCCGCAAGAAGCTTATGATGGCGGGCCAGAGCCAGAACGCCGGGTTTATGCCGTCCGTTTATAACGCGCTATTCGGCAAGAGTTACTGAAAGGCATGGCCGGGACTGTCAAGACGGTCGCGCAGGAGCAGCGAGAGCAGAAGATCGTAGACCGCTGCCTGCGCGGCTTTGCCGAGAAGCAGGCTTACCGCTCCATGTTCGGGCTCCAGTGGGAGCAGGCAGCCAGCGTCGCCATGCCGGACATGCGCAACACGTTCTTTGTCGGCAACTATAATTTCCCCGGCATTCAGAAGACGCAACTGCAAGTCGATGCCACGGCGATGCTGGCGAACATGAAATTCGCCGCCATCCTCGACTCCATGATGACGCCGTTCTCGTCTCAGTGGCACGAGCTTGAGGCGGACAACCCGTATGTCCAGCGCGACCGTAATGTGCGGCTATATTTCGAGCAGGTCTCGAAAATCATCTCGAATATCCGCTATCGTCCCTTCTCCGGCTTCCGCAGGCAATCGAACTCCATCTACCAGATGGTCGGGGCGCTCGGAAACGGCCCGATGTTTGTGGACCAGATGACGGACGCTTTCGGAAACCCGATCCCCGGCATTAGATATAAAGCGGTTCCGCTTGGCGAAGTCTTCGTCGGAGAAAATCATCAGGGCGTCATAGACTGCTTCGACAGGTTCTTCCGCATGACTGCGCGGCAAGCCGTCCAGAAATGGAAAGACGCCGCGCCGGAAGAGCTAAAGCGGGCGGCGGAGCGCGGCAGCGAAGCGCCGTTCGATTTCCTGCATTGCGTCTATGTCAACGACGAATACGAGTATGGCCGCGCAGATCATCGCGGGATGAACTACAAGTCGGTCTACATATCCATGACCGGCAAGAAGCTTCTGGAGGAGGGCGGCTATCGCTCTTTCCCGCTTGCCATGTGCCGCTATACGCAGGGGCCGGGAGAGATTTACGGCAGAGGCCCGGCCATGGCCGTGCTTCCATCCCTGAAAACGCTGAACGCCCAGAAGACAACCTTCCTCAAACAGGCGCATCGCGCGTCCGATCCGGTGTACCTGAGCCGCGACGACGGCAGCGTAGGATTCTCTGCAAGGCCCGGCGCGATGAACCCAGGCTACATGACGGAAGACGGCAAACGGCTCGTCGATATTCTCCCGACCGGAGAAATCAACATGAGCGAGAAGGCCATGGAATACGAGCAGGCGATCGTGAAGGAGGCGTTCCTGACCACGATCTTCGACGGGCTCGTAGCCAATCCGAATATGACCGCGACTCAGGTCGTCGAACTCATCAACCAGAAGGGCGTTTTCCTCGCCCCGGCGGCTGGCAGCATGGCCCCTGAATATCTCGGGGCGTTGATAGATCGCGAGATCGATCTGGCCGCAAGCTTCGGGGTTCTGCCGCCGAAGCCGCCGCTGCTGCGCGAGGCGGCAGGAGAATACAAGGTTGTCTATACGTCGCCGCTCTTCAAGACGGCGCGCGCCGGCGATGCGGCCGGTTTCCTGCGCACCGTCGAAAGCGCCATGAACGTCGCTGGTCAGATGCAAGACCCATCCGTTCTGGACATGTTCGATTTCGATGCGGCGTATTCCGACATTGCGCGCATCCAGGGCGTGCCGGAAAGTTGGATGTCTTCCGACGACGTTATTGCGCAGAAGCGCCAGGCGCGCGCGGAGAGCCAGCAGCGGCAGGAACAGATTCAATCCGCGCCGGCGCAGGTTGCGCTCCTCAAGGCGCAGACTCAGCTACGTCAGCTCGGCGGGCAGGTGGGACAGCAATGAGCGTTTACGACCGGACCATGGCGTTCCTGAATTTCAGGACGCGGGCCTACAAGTTGAAATTCCAGCGGCCGCATGCCGACGACGTAGTGCTGCGCGATCTCGCCACGTTCTGCCGCGCATTCGAGACCACCGTCATTCCCGGAGAACCGGAAAAGACGCTTGTCTTGCAGGGACGGCGCGAGGTCTGGCTGCGCATCATGGACCACCTGAATATTCCTGTGGATCAATTGTACGAACTCTATGGCGGCGTGAGGCCGCCCTCAACGAGCGAGGAGAGACGCAATGACTGACGCCCAGCAAGCAGATACCGCCGCCGCAACCGGCGCGACCAATGCCGCCGCCCAGACCGCGCAAGCGGCCGAGAAGCCTTGGTATGACGGCTCTGAGCCGGAGTTTATCGGGACTCTGCAAACGAGGGGTCTTGACAAGAAGACGGCGGTCGATGCCGCCAAGGAGTTCTACAAGGCGCACGTTGAAGCCCAGAAGTGGATCGGCAAGACAACCGGGACGACGCCTGACAGGCTTGTCATTATCCCGAAGGACGCTTCCGACGAGGCCGGCTGGCAGGCGCTACGCGACAAGCTCGGCGTCCCGCGCGATGCGAAGGAATACGATTTCAAGGATGTCAAGTACGGAGACGGCAAGGACATCGACGAAAATTTCCGCGAGTTTCTGAGGGAAACAGCCGGCTCCGCGAAGCTGAGCAAGGATCAGGCCGCAGATATCGCCCGCCGCTTTGTATCGTATATCGACCGCGAGGCGCAGGCCGAAGATGCTGCGGAAGCCGATATGCAGCGCGCCCAACAGGAGGCGCTTAGAAAAAGCTGGGGGCAGAATTACGAATCCAACAAATTCGTTGCGGCGCAGGCGGCCATGAAGTTCGGATTGTCCGCCGATATGCTGGACGCCCTGCAAAAGGTGGCCGGATATGGCAAAGTGATGGAGGGTTTGCGCGCGATCGGTCAGGCTATCGGTGAGGCGCGCTACGTGAACGGCGATACCTCCAGTGCGGACGGCATTATGACGCGCGAGCAGGCGGCGGCAAAACTGGCCGAATACAAACGCGATCCGCTCTGGGGCAAGAAGGTTCTCAGCGGCGACGTAAAGGCGACGCAGGAGTTCAACAGGTTGACGGAATTGATGACCCCGAGGCCCAGAGATGCCGTTTAGCGCCAAATCGTTCAAAGCCAGGCACAACCACAAACTATCCGAAGCGGCAGCCGGAAAGGCTGCGTCTATCGCCAACGCCATGATGAAGCGCGGCATCCCCGAGGGCGAGGCCATCGCCACGGCGAACAAGCGCGTCGGCAAGGCCGCGAGACGGGTAAAAGGCAGAACTTGACACAGAGTCACGAATCGTCCTAGTAACGAATCACGCCGCGAATCGGCCTACACACCAACACCCACCAAGTTACAAGGGTGTGAGGCCATCGCGGCGGCGGGATCGCGTAAGCGCCGCTGGGGACAGCCGAAAGGCTGAATCCGGCCCCCCTTTTGGGACACGGCCAATTGGTCGCAACCTCAAGAGGAACACTTACGCCAATGGCCGACGCATACGAAATTGCACTTGCAGAGACCAAGTTCTCGCAGGTGCTTGAGCTTGCCTTGCAGCAAAAGAGCAGCAAGCTCCGCGATACTGTCAAAGAACAGGCTATCACCGGAGCGAAGCAGGCATCCCCTATTCAGCAGATCGAGGCCGTCCAGATGAAGGCGGTGTCGGGTCGTTTCGCTCCCAAGGACTATGTGGCGAACCAGTACACCCGCCGCTGGGTCTTCCCGACCGATTATGTGGGCGATACGCTCATTGACACTTTCGACCTGCTCAAGACGCAGATCGACCCCAAGAGCGAGACGGTATCGGCGTGGGCTGCGGCTTGCGGTCGCGCCTTCGACGACGCCATCATCCGCGCCGCTACGGCGGACGCCCAGATCGGTACGGACGCCGGCTCGCTCTCGACCGAGCAGTTCGACACCGGCTCGTTCCAGGTTTCCGTCGATGAGGGCGGAGCGGCCTCGGGCGCGCTTGTCGCCAAGCTCATCAAGGGTCGTCAAATCCTGCGCCACTATCATAACGATCTTGAGATGGAGCCGCCGACCTGGGTCATCGGATCGACTCAGGAAGCCGACCTGCTCAAACAGTCGCAAGTGGCGTCGAGCGAGTTCAATCGTTCCGGCGGCGTCGTGGAGAACGGCACCGTGACGCGGCTGTATGGCTGCAACATCAGGGTCATGGAGCGTCTTCCCATTGTATCGTCCAACACTAGGGGCACGTTGCTCTACGTTCCGAGCGGCATTGTCCTCGGCGTCTGGCAGGACATCAAGACGCAGATTTACCAGGACTTCACCCGTGAGGGTAACCCCTGGGATGTTTCCGTCGTGTTGAGCCACGGCGCGACCAGAACCCGCCCCGGCAAGGTTGTGCAGATTCTCTGCCACGATACCGTTGGCGCAGACATCACGCCGTAAGGAGACGACAGGCAATGACTACCGAAGCACTCAAGTCAACGGCGATCACCAACATGGACGCCACGCCGCGGCTCAAGGCCACGGCCGGCGTCGGAGCCCGAGACGTTCTGCGCGAGGTCTCGGCGTCGATCACATCGACGACCGGAAAAACCTCGGGCTCCACCTACCAGTTGGTCCGCATTCCGACCACCGCCAGCGTCAAGAAGATCGTTCTTGATAGCGCGGCTCAGGGCTCGTCCACGGCTCTGGATTTCGGGCTGTACTATTCGAGCGACAATCGAGACGGCACCCCAGCCGCCCTGGCCGGGACCGTGGTGGATCAGGACTTCTTCGCCTCTGCGGTTGACGTTTCGAGCGCGGTTCGCGCCTCGGACATCACCAACGAGTCGGGGACGTACACCATCGACAAGAGGCTCCAGCCGATCTGGCAGGCGGCCGGCCTGAGCGCCGACCCCGGAGGCTTCTTCGATATTGTCGCCACGAATACGGCGACCATCAACACCGGGGCGCTGTTCGGCATCTCGGTGACGTACTGCGTCTAACAGGATTGCGGGGGCTGTCGGGACTCACCCGGCCCCTCCTCCACCGCCCGGCGGTCCCCGCAACCACCTAGACCAAGGAGAAGACTTTGGCGGACACCTATTTCGGCATGAACCTCGGAGACCCGGAGATCGACTCCAGTGTCCAGGTCGGCTCGTCCAGCAATTCGACGGATGTCGAACTCCGTGTGACACACACAGCCGGGCACGTTCCGACGCGACTGGAAATCTACAGGATGGTGGAGGCGATCAGAGACTATATCGTCTCCGGCCTCAATACGACCTGGCCGGTGAACTGACATGGCTACGGCCGAATACAAGGCCACGGTCGGGGCGGTAACCGCATCGGCGTC
>CAZNTY010000058.1:0-1697 GCA_964576085.1 uncultured Undibacter sp.
AACGTTCATTACAACATCCGCCTTCGTCAGGCCGCGTCCTCGAATTGCGCGTAGCCGGACTCTTCAAGCTGCTGCGCCAGTTCCTTGCCGCCGCTTTTGACCACCCGGCCGCGCGCCATCACATGCACCACGTCGGGCACGATGTGATCGAGCAGCCGCTGGTAATGGGTAATGACCACCATGGCGCGCTCGGGGGAGCGCAGCCGGTTGACGCCGTCGGCCACGATCTTCAGCGCGTCGATGTCGAGGCCGGAATCCGTCTCATCGAGCACGGCGAGTTTCGGCGCGAGCATCGCCATCTGCAAAATCTCGTTGCGCTTCTTCTCGCCGCCGGAGAACCCGACATTGACGGCGCGGCGCAGCATCTCCAGGTCGATCTGGAGATGGGCCGCGGCATCGCGCACCCGTTTCATAAATTCGGGCGTGGACAGTTCGGCTTCGCCGCGCGCTTTCCGCTGCGCGTTCACCGCGGTGCGCAGGAACGTCATGGTGGCGACGCCCGGAATCTCGATCGGATACTGGAAGGCCAGGAACAAACCCTTGGCAGCGCGCTGGTCCGGCTCCAGCGCGAGAACATCCTCGCCGTCGAACAGGATTTGCCCTTGCGTGACGACATAGCCATCACGGCCGGCCAGCACATAGGCCAGCGTCGACTTGCCCGAGCCGTTCGGCCCCATGATCGCGGCAACCTGACCCTTCTCGACGGTCAGGTTGAGACCGTTGAGGATCTTCTTGTCCTCGACCTCGACATGCAGGTTTTTCACTTCAAGCAACGACATTGGGACTAACCAACACTTCCTTCGAGAGAGATCGAAATCAGCTTCTGCGCCTCGACCGCGAATTCCATCGGCAGCTGCTGCAGCACGTCCTTGACGAAGCCGTTGACGACGAGCGCGGTCGCCTCCTCCGCCGACATGCCGCGGCTGCGGCAATAGAACAGCATGTCTTCGGAGATTTTCGAGGTGGTCGCCTCATGCTCGAACGTCGCCGAAGAATTCTTCGCTTCGATGTACGGCACGGTGTGCGCGCCACACTCATCGCCGATCAGCAACGAATCGCAATTGGTGAAGTTGCGCGCATTCTTCGCCTTGCGGTGCGCCGACACCAGACCACGATAGGTGTTGTTCGACTGGCCCGCGGCGATGCCCTTGGAGATGATGCGGCTCGTGGTGTTCTTGCCGAGGTGCAGCATCTTGGTGCCCGAGTCGACCTGCTGCTTCCCGTTCGAGATCGCGATCGAGTAGAACTCACCGCGCGAGTTGTCGCCGCGCAGGATGCAGCTCGGATATTTCCAGGTGATGGCCGAGCCGGTCTCGACCTGGGTCCACGAGATCTTCGAACGCGGGCCACGGCAGTCGCCGCGCTTGGTGACGAAATTGAAGATGCCGCCTCTGCCTTCGGCGTCCCCCGGATACCAGTTCTGCACGGTCGAATACTTGATCTCGGCATCATCGAGCGCGATGAGCTCGACGACCGCAGCGTGCAACTGGTTCTCGTCGCGCATCGGCGCGGTGCAGCCTTCGAGATACGAGACGTAGGCGCCCTTGTCGGCGATGATCAGCGTGCGCTCGAACTGGCCGGTCGAGCGTTCGTTGATGCGGAAATAGGTCGAGAGCTCCATCGGGCAGCGCACCCCCGGCGGCACGTAGACGAAGGAACCATCGGAAAATACCGCCGAATTGAGCGTCGCGAAGAAG
>CAZNTY010000059.1:0-5018 GCA_964576085.1 uncultured Undibacter sp.
ACCGACGGGCTGATGTTCGACGGCTCCTCGATCGCCGGCTGGAAGGCGATCAACGAGTCGGACATGACGCTCATGCCCGATCCGGCGACGGCGGTCATGGACCCGTTCTTCGCCGCCCCGACGCTGTCGGTGGTCTGCGACATCCTCGAGCCCACCACCGGCGAACCCTATTCGCGCGACCCGCGCTCCATCGCCAAGAAGGCGGAAGCCTTCGTGAAATCGGCCAAGCTCGGCGACACCATCTATTTCGGTCCCGAGGCCGAGTTCTTCGTGTTCGACGACGTGCGCTTCGCGGCCGAGCCCTACAACACCGGCTTCAAGCTCGATTCCTCGGAGCTGCCGACCAACTCCGACACCGACTATGAAGGCGGCAATCTCGGCCACCACATCGGCATCAAGAAGGGCTATTTCCCGGTGCCGCCGCAGGACTCGGTGCAGGACATGCGCTCGGAGATGCTCGGCGCAATGGCGCGCATGGGGGTCAAGGTCGAGAAGCATCACCACGAGGTCGCTTCGGCCCAGCACGAGCTCGGCGTGAAGTTCTCGCCGCTGACCCTGATGGCCGACCAGATGCAGACCTACAAATACTGCATCCAGCAGGTCGCGCAGATCTACGGCAAGACGGCGACTTTCATGCCCAAACCGGTCTACGGCGACAATGGCTCGGGCATGCATTGCCACCAGTCGATCTGGAAGGGCGGCAAGCCGGTGTTCGCCGGCAACAAGTATTCCGACCTGTCGGAGACCTGCCTGTCCTATATCGCCGGCATCCTCAAGCACGCCCGCGCGATCAACGCCTTCACCAATCCGACCACCAACTCCTACAAGCGGCTGGTGCCGGGCTTCGAGGCGCCGGTGCTGCTCGCCTATTCGGCGCGCAATCGCTCGGCCTCGTGCCGCATTCCATACACGACCAACCCGAAGGCAAAGCGCGTCGAGGTGCGCTTCCCCGATCCGCTGGCCAATCCGTATCTCGCCTTCGCGGCGATGTGCATGGCAGGCCTCGACGGCATCAAGAACAAACTGCATCCCGGCGAGCCGAGCGACAAGGACCTTTACGATCTGCCGCCAGCAGAGCTGAAGAAGATTCCGACCGTGTGCGGCTCGTTGCGCGAGGCTCTTACCAACCTCGACAAGGACCGCGACTTTCTCAAGCAGGGCGGTGTATTCGATGACGACTTCATCGACAGCTATATCGACCTCAAGATGAGCGAAGTGATCCGCTTCGAGCACACCCCGCATCCGGTCGAGTACGAGATGTACTACTCGGCTTAAGCGTTCCCCTCATCGTCACCAACCGGTGACGCGACTCAAAAGGGTGCTCCGCGGAGCACCCTTTTTTCTTCGGCTCTGAAAGACAGGCTCTGATTTCCGCGGCTGCGCTGCCTGATAAATTCAGACGAGCACGCTCACGATAACGGCAACCGCCAGCATTACGGCACCAAGCAGCATCAGGTGTGCACGCCGGCGTCGCAGGCCATAGCGGCCTTCTGCGCGTCGCTCGGCAATCAGGGCCGCTTCGTATTCGTCGGAACTCGAAAAAATGCACGCGAGAGCACGGCCCGCGCCCTCTGCACAGCCTTCGAGCGTCGGCGCCGCGGTTGGATGTCCCACACGGGAGAACTGCAACATGCGGCGACTTTAGCCACGATCCGTAAACGAGTGGTTGTCGGGCCGTATGTCGCCCTACGGCACTGTTATTTGGTCGAATTCAATGGAATGAGCGCGGGTTTAACGGTCGCCGCCTCACCTCGCGCGAGCCGCGCCGACATCTGGCGACGGTCTCCGCCGGTCCACGGCGGCGCGGCCTCGACACGATTGCGGCCTTTCTTCTTTGCCGCGTAAAGCGCGGTATCGGCGCGCACGATCAGCCAGTCCACGGCATGGCGGTCGGCGGCCGCGGTGGCGGTGCCGATGCTGACGGTGGCGTCAATCTCGTGGCCGCTGATCTCCACACCGACAGCCTCGAATCCCGCGCGTACGCGTTCGGCAATCCTGGCCGCGGTGTCCCGATCGGCGGCGACGATCGCCGCGAATTCCTCGCCGCCCAGACGGCCGATCACGTCATTGACGCGCATGCTGGCGCTCACCGAGGCGGCGAAAACGCGCAGCGCATCGTCACCGACGGCATGACCGAAGCGGTCGTTGATCGACTTGAAGTGATCGAGATCGAACATCATCAGCGTGACGGCGCCCTGGATCTTTTCCTGTCGCGCACAAAGATTGATCGCGGCCTCCATGAAGGCCCGTCGATTGAGCAGGCCCGTCAAGGGATCGGTCGAGGCCGCGGTGCGATGAAACAGCACCTGCTGGTCCTTGACCATCAAGAGGACAATGAAGGCGGTACCGACGGCATAGATCATCGTCTCGAGCGCCAGCAGTTCGAGCCAGCCGTGCGCGATGCTCTCCGGCATGGTCGCTTCCATCACGATCGGGGTCAGGAAGATGGCACAATGCAGCAGCGGCACCACGATCGCGGCGGTCCGCGAGAACATCGATTTGCGCCGCTCGCGCCACAGTTCGAGGGCGATCGAGAACGTATAGAGCGCGATCACCACCGCACCGACCATCGCGCGGGCGTTGTCATTGGTGGCGATGGCCGGAAACCGCATGCAGACCAGCCACACGGCCGCGCCGGCGAACGACGCCAGCAGCAGCGGGTTGCGGCCGTGGAACAGCCGCACTCCATTCCAGATCATACCGCAGGCGATGAACATGATGGCGCCGGAGACGTCGGGCGGCACCGGCAGCAGCGGCTGCGGGGCGTTCCACAAGGCCATCGACGAGGCGCCGAGCAGATAGGCCGCGCCCCACCAGGCGAGCGCGCGGGTGTGACGCTCCTGCAGCCATGCAAAAATCAGGAACAGGCCAAGCAGCGCGGCCAGGCAAACCGCGACGAAGAACAAGGTCGGAATATCAAGCGCGGCCGTGCCGAGCCGTTCGGTGACTGGCATAGTGTCGTTCGGTGCGTGCGCGGAGCCGGAAGCTCCCCCAACGCCGCAATCCATAGCGGCAAAATCATGCGAGATAATTGCAGCCCGCGACGCACTTGGACGAAAGAGTGGAGAAAATTTGAATCAAGTCAGCGCCCGCGCCCATAAAAAACGGGCCGCAATTACGCGGCCCGTCGTCTGTCGTGCTGTCCGCGCGCGGCTAGCGCTTGGAGAACTGGAAGGAGCGGCGCGCCTTGGCGCGACCGTATTTCTTGCGTTCGACCACGCGGCTGTCGCGAGTGAGAAAGCCGCCCTTCTTGAGCGGAGAGCGCAGCTCCGGCTCAAAGTAGGTCAGCGCCTTCGAGAGGCCATGGCGCACGGCGCCGGCCTGGCCGGACAGGCCGCCGCCCGACACGGTGCAGACGACGTCGTACTGGCCGTTGCGGTTGGTGGCGACCAGCGGCTGCTGGATCATCATGCGCAGCACCGGCCGCGCGAAGAACTGCTCGACCGGCTTGGTGTTGACGAGGATCTTGCCGGAGCCGGGCTTGATCCAGACCCGCGCGACGGCATTCTTGCGCTTGCCGGTCGCGTAGGCGCGACCCTGCTTGTCGAGCTTCTGCACGTATTTGGGCGAGTCCGGTGCCGCTGGCTTGAGCGCGGTAAGGCCTTCCATCGATGACACTGTCTCGGCCACGGTCAGGCACTCCTCACGTTCTTGCGGTTCATGGCGGCAACATCGATTTTCTCCGGCTTCTGCGCCTCGTGCGGATGCTTGTCGCCCGCATAGACCCGCAGATTGCCGAGCTGGACGCGGCCGAGCGGACCGCGCGGCAGCATGCGCTCGACCGCCTTTTCGACGATGCGCTCGGGAAAGCGGCCGGTGAGAATCTGCTTGGCCGTGCGTTCCTTGATGCCGCCGATGTAATTGGTGTGATGGTGGTAGACTTTTTGATCGCGCTTGCGCCCGGTGAGCACCACCTTGGCGGCATTGATGACGATGACGTTGTCGCCGTCATCAACGTGTGGCGTATAGGTCGGCTTGTGCTTGCCGCGCAGCCGCAGCGCGACGATCGAAGCAAGCCGTCCAGGCACCAGCCCGGTGGCGTCGATCAGCACCCATTTCTTCTCGATGTCGGCGGGCTTGGCCGAAAACGTCTTCATCGCAGATCCTTGTGGGAAGCGGCGCCAGTGCCGCGAAGTCGCGAGGTTCTAGCCCGGCACCGACGCCTCGTCAACGTCGCCTCAATGAAATTTATCATTATGAATCAATGTATTACGATATAAGTAATCAGATACCTTACGATAACCGGTCAATTCTGCGGGGAGTTTGGCGGCACCGAATAAGTGGAGGTGGCGTGGGCGACGGGGTCGCGCTGTCCGTCGGCCCGGATCGTGACCTCGCCCACCACCAGCCGCTGGCCGAGCTTCATCAGCCGCGCCTCGGCGATCAGATCGGCATGGGTGGGCTTGCGCAGAAAATTGATGTTGAGATTGGTCGTCACGGCCAAGGGCTGCGCCCCGACCGCGGAAAATACCGCGACGTACATCGCGAAATCCGCCAGCGCCATCATGGTCGGCCCGGAAATGGTGCCGCCCGGCCGCAGCAATCGGGGATGGAAGGCCTGCCGCACGCAGGCAAAACCGCGCGCGACCCGTTCGATCGAGAGCCCGCTGCCGTCATTGAAGACCTGCGGAAACTCGCGAGCCAACAGGTCTTCAATCTCTTTCACCGACAATGCAGGTGCGTCTTCCCCCATGCCGCGGTGATAGCGGCGCGGGATATGCCGTCAACCGCTTTTGCGCCCCTTGCCGTAGAGCGCGCGCAGCTCGTCCTTGGCGTTTTCGAGCTTGGCCTTGCGCGACTTTGACAGGTCCTTTCCCGCACGATTTATGTAGAAAGTCAGCATCGACATCGCGGAGCGATAAGCGCCGGATTTTCGCCGTCGGCTGCGATCGGCCGAACGCTTGAGGGATCGCGCGATGCTCCTGGCGCTCGATTTGGTGAAGACGCCCTTTTCGAGCGTCAGCGCATCGCTGTGCTCGGTGACCCTGCGCGACCATCGTCTGGTCGGTCGCCTGGAC
>CAZNTY010000060.1:0-2174 GCA_964576085.1 uncultured Undibacter sp.
ACTCATGTTATCTCAAACGATAGTGCTCTTAACGCCTCGCCGCCGGACGGCGCAGCCGCAGAACGAAGCCGATGACCTCGGCCACGGCCTTGTAATGTTCCGGCGCGATCGGCTGGTCGATCTCAACCGTTGCATGCAGGGCGCGGGCGAGCGGCGGGTTTTCCACGATCGGAACCGAATGGTCGGTGCCGATCTCGCGGATCTTGAGCGCGATCGCATCGACGCCCTTGGCGACGCAGACCGGCGCGTCCATGCCGCGCTCGTATTTGAGCGCCACCGCATAATGGGTCGGGTTGGTGATGATGACGGTCGCCTTCGGCACCTCCGCCATCATGCGCTTGCGCATCCGCTGCGCCCGCGTCTGCTTCATCTTGCCCTTGATGGTCGGGTCGCCTTCGCTTTCCTTGAACTCGTCCTTGAGCTCGCGCAGCGTCATCTTCTGGCGTTCGTACCATTGCCGGTACTGGAACAGGTAATCGGCGGCCGCGATCACCGCGAGCATCGCGACCACCGCCCCGAGGAGCTTCAGCGCCAGCGCCCGCGAGAACGGACGGATGACGGCGGGATCGCTGAAGGCGAGGCCTTCGGCGCGGTGGCGCTCGGGCCACAGCAGCGCCGTGAGCACCGCGCCGATCACGACGAGCTTGAGCACGCCCTTGATGAAATTCGCCAGCGCCTGGCTGGAGAACAGCCGCTTCGCGCCGGCCATCGGCGAGATGCGGTTGAGCTTCGGCGCCAGCACCTCGGTGGTCCACAGCAGGCGATGCTGCACCAGGTTGCCGCCGACGGCGGCGAGCGCGAGCAGCAGGAACGGAATGGCGAGCGCCGCCAGCAGTTCGCCGCCGAGCCGCTCGGCAAGCCAGATCAGCCCGCGGCCGTCGACGCGCAGCTCATGCGCGTTGGCGATCAGGCCGCGCAACGTGGTGGTGAGCTGCGCGCCCATGACGTCGGAGAACGAGATCAGCACCAGCGTGCCGCCGGCGATGATGAACCAGGTGTTGACCTCGTGGCTCTTGACGACGTCGCCGCGCTTGAGCGCGTCGTCCAGCCGTTTCTGGGTTGGATCCTCTGTGCGTTGGCTGTTGTCCTGATCTTCGGCCATCGCTCAGCCGGGCGGCGCCAGCTCGCCGAGCACGCCTTCGAGGTAATTGACGAACAGCCCCATCATCGCGCCGATCACCAGAAGGAGCAGCAGCAGGCCGAGCACGATGGTGAGCGGCATGCCGATGAAGAACACCTGCATCTGCGGCATCAGCCGCGACAGCACGCCGAGCCCGAGGTTGAACAGCAGGCCGAACACCAGGAACGGCGCCGACAGCTGGATGCCGATGCGGAACGCCGCGGCGACCGTGCGGACGATGAGCTGCGCCATGTCGCCGACCACCGGCAGTTCGCCGGGCTGGAACAGCTTGTAGCTGTCGTTCAGCGCCGCGATCACCAGATGGTGCATGTCGGTGGCGAAGATCAGCGTGACGCCGAGCATCGCCAGGAAGTTTCCGACCAGCATGCCCTGCTGGTTCTGGGTCGGGTCGACCGCGGTGACGAAGCCGAGGCCGAGCTGCTGCGCCACCACCGAGCCCGCGATCTGCAGCGCCGAGATGGCGAGCCGCGCGGTCAGCCCGAGCACCCCGCCGATCACGATCTCCTCGAACAGCATCTGGATCACCGGCCCGAGCGTATGCAGGTCGATCGCGTAGGCGGCGCGGTGCAGCGGCAGCAGGATCGCGGTCAGCGTCAGCGCGATGGTCAGCCGCACCCGCATCGGCATGCCGGATTCGCCGATGCCGGGCAGCAGCATCACCATGGTGCCGACCCGCGCGAAGACGAGCAGAAAGGCTGCCGCGAGCGCCGGAAGAAAGGAAATGTCGATCTGCATTCGAGCCTATTCTTCTTTTTTGTCATTCCGGGTTCGCTCGTTGCACTCGCGCCCCGGAATGACATTCATCGTTTACAGGCCGGGCGTGGCGATGCGGGCGGCGATGCGCAGCATCTCGGCGTGCAGCTTTTCCGCCATGAACGGCAGCGCCACCAGCAGCGCCACGAAGATCGCGAGAATCTTCGGCACGAATGCGATGGTCATTTCCTGAATCTGCGTCAGCGCTTGCAACAGCGAGATCGCCAGACCGACCGCGAGGCCGACCAGCATCACCGGGCTTGCCACCACGATCAGAGTG
>CAZNTY010000061.1:0-2427 GCA_964576085.1 uncultured Undibacter sp.
GGCGAACGCGCATTCTTCGATTTCGCGGTCGGTCAGTTGCCCGGCCGCGAAATCGAAGAATGCGCGTTCGCCCCCCTGCTCCAGGGCCCGAGCATTACGCCCGCCGAAATAGGCTTCAATGAGCGGGCGACCGAACGGCCGCACGTGATAGGTCGCGGTTTCGGTGCGATCGGTGGCGCCGTAGAGACGGCTGTCCGGTGCAAAGTCCTCCGCGCCGTCGAGCGCCATGAACAGCTTGTCGGCGAGCCCGAGCGGCAGCCCGTTCGCGGCATCGGTCTTGGCGGGCAGCGACGGCGAGAACAGATTTTCGTTCTGCGCGATGACGGCGCTTGGCAGCGCGACGATCGCCTGTGCGGCGCTGATCGCGCCTTTCGTCGTCTCGATGCGTAGCCGCCGGCCGGAATGGTCGATGCGCGTCACCTCGCAGCCGAGCGCGGTCGGCACGCCTTGCGCGTGCGCCGCGATCAGCGCGCCGTAGCCTTCGACCACGCGCCAGTTCACCTCGGTGTCCTTGTAGCGCTCGAAGTCGCGCGTCGACACCAGCTCGGGCTCGGCGCCGGCGATGTAGGTGCTGAGCGCGCCGATCAGCGGATTCCAGCGACTGCCTGTCTCGAGGCAGTCGGATGCCGGCCCGTCCGGCTCCTGGCGGCCTGCCTCGTCGACGCGCTTGAAAAAAGCATTCGAGGCTTCGCGGAATTCGCGCTGCTCGTCGACGGAAAATTTGGGCTGCGGCATTGGCCGCATCCAGGGCGGCGGCGTCTTGTCGACGGTCTTGCCCTGCCGGACGGCAATCTCCGTCCAGGGGTTGACGTCGGCGGAATGCAGCCAGCCGCAGCCGAGATCGAGTGGATAGCCGGCGATGACACTCGTATGAGCGCGGCCGCCGAGCCGCTCACGCGCCTCCAGCAGCAGGCAGTCGACACCGGCATCATGGAGCCGGCGCGCCGCGGCGATACCGGCTGCGCCGGCGCCGATGATGACGACCTCGGTCTCGCTCTTTGCCATCTATCTTGACTGCCGGGCTTATCGCGCGCGCCACCCATATCGGCGACAACGCGGCGGCAGGTCAACCTGTTGCATGGGATTGTGCCTTGCTAAGGTGGTGGCGCATGACTGCCCCGTCGAAAACCGCGCTCGTCACCGGCGCAGCCCGTGGCATCGGGCTCGCGACCGCCAAGCGCTTCCTCGCCGAGGGTTGGGCCGTCGCCTTGCTCGACATCGACGGCGACAACCTCGTCCACACCTTTGCGGCGATCGGCAAGCCGGATTCGACTTTGGCACTGACCTGCGACGTCTCCGATCCGGCGCAGATCGAGCGCGCCTTCGAGACCTTCGGCAAACGCTTCGGCCGGCTTGACGCGCTGGTCAACAATGCCGGCATCGCGATCTTCGGGCCGATCATGCAGACGAGCTTCGCCGACTGGCAGCGCGTGCTCGCCGTCAATCTCAACGGCCCGTTCCTGATGACGCAGGCCGCGGTGCCGCTCTTGCGCGACAACGGCGGCGGCGCGGTCGTCAACGTCACCTCGATCTCGGGGCTGCGCGCTTCGACGCTCCGCGTCGCCTACGGCACCAGCAAGGCCGGCCTCGCTCACCTCACCAAGCAGCAGGCGGTCGAGCTTGCCGCGCTCGGGATCCGTGTCAACGCCGTGGCGCCGGGCCCGGTCGACACCGCGATGGCGAAGGCGGTGCACACGCCGGAGATCCGCGCCGACTACCATGACCACATGCCGCTCAACCGCTACGGCCGGGAAGAAGAACTGGCGGAGGCGATCTTCTTCCTGTGCAGCGACCGGGCGAGCTACATCACCGGGCAGGTGCTGTGCGTTGACGGCGGCTTCGACTCGACCGGCATCGGCCTGCCGACGCTGCGCGGGCAGCGCCGCAACACCTGACCGGCCGCAATGCGCGTCGTCGTCATCGGAGCGGGCATCGCCGGGATCGGCGCCGCAACTTATCTCGCGCGCAAGGGGCATGATGTCGAAGTGATCGAGGCGGCTGACCGAGTCGGCGGCCGCGCCATCACGCTGCGGTCGAAGCGCGGCGACAGCGTCGATGCCGGCACGCAATACTTCCACAGCAACTATCGCCGCGCGCTGTCGCTGATGGACGAGGCCGGCCTGCGCCGCCGACTCGCGAAGGTCGCCGGCCCGACGCGGTTTTTCGACCCGCACTCGCCGCGCGGCCACTTCGACATCTCGCACCGCATGCCGTGGTTTCCGCCTGCGGGCCTTTCCAACTTCAAGGCGCTCGGCGTCATCGCGCGGGTGCTGGCGAGCGCGCGCGACCCATTCACGCCTGACTATGCGGCGCGATTCGATACGATCGATGCCTGGAGCAGACTGAACGATCCGTTCCTACGCGACTTCTTGATGCGGCCGCTGCTGCTCGCCGGCGCGCTGGCCGAGCCATCCGCCGCGGCGCCGA
>CAZNTY010000062.1:0-2683 GCA_964576085.1 uncultured Undibacter sp.
GGTCAGCGACGCGGCCTGACGGCTATTCGGTGAAGGGCTCGATGCGGTGGGCGTTGCGCACGAACTGCGCCATCACCACCGCGCCGAGCACCAGCAGGATGATGTCCAAGATGCGGGCGCCGAGGCTGCCGAGCTCGAACAGGGTTGCCAGCGCCCAGGAGCCGGCGAAAGCGGCGCCGAACACCTCGGCGCCGATCAGGATCGCCGCGCTCACCACGGTGAGCACGTTGAGCCAGTGAATTTGGCGGCCGTGCGGGGCAGACTTCTTGGCGGTGGCGTCCATAAGGGTGTCCTTGGAGGCTTCTCACCATGAAATGCGGGCGAGGGCAAGGCGGGCCTCTCCGCCGCCATGGCCAGGCATAGCCCGTCGAAGACGGGCGTGCACGCCCTTATGTCCCGGCCATCCATGCCTTGTTGCCACAGAGTAAGGCGTGGATGCCCGGCACAAGGCCGGGCATGACGACGTCAAGAGCCTCGCCAAGCTCTATTTCGCCGCCTAGATACCCCCGCATGACCGACCCAAATCCGCTGCTTGCCGACTGGACCTCCGCCCACGGGCTGCCGCCCTTTGCCGCTGTCGCGCCGGAGCATTTCCGGCCCGCCTTCGACGCCGCGCTCGCCGCCCACGATGCCGAGATCGCGGCCGTTACCGCCAATTCCGCGCGACCGACCTTCGCCAACACCATCGAGGCGCTGGAGCGTGGCGGCAAGCTGCTCGACCGGGTGTCGAGCCTGTTCTTCGTGCTGGCCGGCGCCCACACTTCGGACGCGATCGAGGCGGTCGAGCGCGAGGTCTCGCCGCTGCTCGCCCGCCATTCCAACGAATTCTACCTCAACGGCGCGTTGTTTCGCCGGATCGACGACCTTGACCGGCGGCGCGACACGCTCGGCCTGACGGCGGAGCAGCAGCGGGTGCTGGAGCGCTACCACACCCGGTTCGTGCGGGCCGGCGCGGCGCTCGACAAGGCGGCGCAGGGCCGGCTCGCCGCCATCACCGAGCGGCTCGCCAGCCTTGGGACCCAGTTCGGACAGAACGTGCTGGCCGACGAGAAGGCTTACGCGCTGATTTTGGAGGAGCGTGATCTCGCCGGCCTGCCGGACTTCGCCCGCGCCAATGCGCGCGCCGCCGCCGAGGAGCGCGGCCACGCGGGCAAATATGCCATCACGCTGGCGCGGTCCTCGGTCGAGAGCTTCCTGCAGTTTTCCGCGCGGCGCGACCTGCGCGAGAAGGTGATGACGGCCTGGCTCGCCCGCGGCGAGAGCGGCGGGGCGACCGACAACCGCGCCATCATCGCCGAGACGGTGAAGCTGCGCGGCGAGCGCGCCAAGCTCCTGGGCTTTGAGACCTTTGCCGACTACCGGCTCGACGACCAGATGGCGAAGACGCCGCAGGCGGCGCGCCAACTGCTCGACGAGGTATGGGGCCGGGCGCGCTCGCGCGCCGAGCGCGAGAAGGCGGACCTGCAGGCGCTGATCGCGCAGGAGGGCGGCAACTTCGCGCTGGCACAGCACGACTGGCGCTACTACGCCGAGAAGCTGCGCAAGGCGCGCTATGACCTCGATGAGGCGGCCGTAAAGCCCTACCTCGCGCTCGACAATATGATCGCGGCGGCGTTCGCGACCGCGGGGCGGCTGTTCGGCTTGTCGTTCACACCAGTGGATTTGTCGCTGCATCACCCCGACGCGCGGGCCTGGGAAGTGATGGACAAAGATGGCCGCGCGGTCGGTCTGTTCATCGGCGATTATTTCGCACGGCCGTCGAAACATTCCGGCGCCTGGATGACGTCGCTGCGCGACCAGGAGAAGTTGCGCGGCAACATCCGGCCGGTCATCCTCAACGTCTGCAACTTCTCGAAGCCGGCGGCCGGCGAGCCGGCGCTGCTGTCGTTCGACGACGCCCGCACGTTGTTCCACGAGTTCGGCCACGCGCTGCACGGCCTGCTGTCCGACGTCACCTATCCGCTGCTCGCCGGCACCGCGGTGGCGTCGGACTTCGTCGAGCTGCCGTCGCAGCTTTACGAGCACTGGCTGGAGGTGCCGGAGATCCTGACGGAGTTTGCGCGCCATTATCAGACCGGCGCGCCGATGCCGCAGGCTTTGCTCGACACGGTGCTCAAGACCCGCACCTTCAACCAGGGCTTCGCGACCGTCGAATACACCGCCTGCGCTTTAGTCGATCTCGACCTGCATGGGCGCGAGACCGCGGCGGCGGCGGACGTGACGGCGCTGGAGCGCGCGAGCCTCGATCGCATCCAGATGCCGGCCGAGATCGCGATGCGCCACCGCGTCCCGCATTTCCAGCATCTGTTCTCGGGCGGCGGCTATGCAGCGGCCTATTATTCCTACATGTGGTCCGAGGTGCTCGACGCCGATGCCTTCGCCGCCTTCACCGAGGCGGGCGATCCGTTCGACCCGGCGATGGCGAAGCGGCTGCGCGACTACATCTATGCCGCCGGCAACCTGCGTGATCCTGCCGAGGCGTACAAGCTGTTCCGCGGCCGGCTGCCGACCGTCGACGCGCTGTTGAAGAAGCGGGGACTGGATGATGCGGCCGCGTGATCCGTCGTGGCCGGGCGTGTCCCGGCCCACTACGCCATATTTAGAAGAAGGAAAGACGTGGATTCCCGGCCCAAAGCCGGGCAGGACAGTAGTGATGGACCCACACACATACCGCCCCCCCCCC
>CAZNTY010000063.1:0-12117 GCA_964576085.1 uncultured Undibacter sp.
TTTTGCGAATATTCATGGGCAACGCGCCAATGGCTGGGTCGCCGAGGCGCAGCCGGACCGGATTGCCATGCGCCTTCTCGTGATCGAGGACGACCGCGACGCCGCAGACTACCTGGTCAAGGCCTTTCGAGAGGTCGGCCACGTCGCTGACCAGGCCAACGACGGGGAAGAGGGGCTCGCGCTTGCCCTCGACGGCCAGTACGACGTTCTGATCGTCGACCGCATGCTGCCCAAGCGCGACGGCCTGTCGATGATCGGTACCCTGCGTGAGAAGGGCAATCATACGCCGGCGCTGATCCTATCGGCGCTCGGTCAGGTCGACGACCGTGTCAAGGGACTGCGGGCCGGCGGTGACGACTACCTGCCGAAGCCCTATTCGTTCAGCGAACTACTGGCCCGCATTGAGGTGCTGGCACGCCGCGGCGGCAGCCGCAGCGAGGATACTGTCTACCGTGTCGCCGACCTCAGCCTGGACCGGCTGTCGCATGTGGTGATGCGCGGCAGCCAGGAGATTTCACTTCAGCCGCGCGAGTTCCGTCTGTTGGAATACCTCATGAAGCATGCCGGGCAGGTGGTGACCCGCACCATGCTGCTCGAAAACGTGTGGGATTATCATTTCGACCCGCAAACCAATGTGATTGACGTCCATATCTCACGGTTACGTTCGAAAATCGATAAAGGCTTCTCGCAACCGCTTTTACATACGGTCCGCGGCGCCGGATACATGATCCGAGACAGTAAATGACGTGTCGTGCCCCGCGGCTGCGGGGCATCCGGTATCCGGAGGCGCCGCAATCCGGGCTGCGGGCGGGGTCGGCTGGTCGCCTGCTTGCGTGTACCATGGCGGCGCGTTATGCGGCCGAAACCCGGTGAGCCATGACAGCACTCGGCAAGCTGTTCCGAACGACGACGTTCAAGCTGACACTCGTCTATCTCGCTGTCTTTGCGCTGTTCGCCGCATTCCTGCTCGGCTACTTCGCCCTCAATACCCGGCTGCTGATCACCGAACAGATCAATGACACGGTGAATGCCGAGATCACCGGCCTGTCCGAACAATACCGCATCGGCGGCATTCGCCGCCTCGTCGAGGTGATCGACGCGCGTGCGCGCCGACCGGGCTCGAGCCTTTATCTGGTGACGACGTTCAACGGTGACGCGCTGGCCGGCAATGTCTCGTCGCTGGCGCCGGGCGTTCTTGATACCCCCGGCTGGAACGAAACGATCTATCGGCGTCTGGAAGAGAGCGACAACAGCGAGCATCACGCGCTGGTGCGGGTATTCCAGCTGCCCGGCGGCTTCCGGCTGCTGGTCGGCCGTGACCTCGAAGAGCGCGAGCGACTTTATCACATTATCGTATCGGCCGGCCGCTGGTCGATCGCGATCGTGGTGGTGCTCGGCATTCTCGGCGGCCTGTTCATCACCCGGCGAGTGCTGCGCCGGGTCGATGCCATGACCGAGACGACGCGAACGATCATGGCCGGAGAGCTCGGCGGGCGGCTGCCGGTCACCGGGACCGGCGACGAACTCGACCGGCTGGCGGAAAACCTGAATGAGATGCTCGAACGCATCGAAGCGCTGATGGCCGGCCTCAAGGAGGTTTCCGACAATATCGCACACGACCTGAAGACGCCGCTGACGCGGCTGCACAATCGCGCCGAGGATGCCTTGCGTGTAGCCAAAAGCGAGGCGGAATATCGTGCGGCGCTCGAGCAGACGATCGAGGAATCGGAAAACCTGATCCGCACGTTCGACGCGTTGCTGATGATTGCCCGCGTGGAATCCGGTCATGCCCGGGACGATATGACCGAATTCGACGCGGCGGAGATCGCCCGCGATATTGGCGAGCTCTACGAGCCCGTCGCGGAAGAAAAGGGCATCGCGCTCAGGATCGAGGCGGGAGCGCCCGCGCCGGTGAAAGGTAATCGCGAACTGGTCAGCCAGGCGCTGGCCAATCTGGTCGACAATGCGATCAAATATGCCGGTCCGGACGGCCACGCGGCCAATGGCGAAAGCGCGCAGGTCGTGGTGCGCGCGCTCAACGACGGCGAGCGCATCCTGCTCACAGTGGACGACAGGGGGCCGGGTATCCCGGCCGCTGATCGCTCACGCGTCGTCGAGCGTTTCGTGCGGCTCGAGCAGAGCCGGTCACGGCCTGGCTCCGGTCTTGGCTTGAGCCTTGCGGCGGCGGTCGCCCGCCTGCATGGCGGCGAGCTGAAATTTGAGGACAACGAGCCGGGACTAAAAAGCATTATTGCCTTGCCGCGTGGTGGCCCGGTACAGAGTCCGGGATGAAACGCGCGAAGAAGCCGCCCGGAAAGCCAGCCAAGAACGCAAAGCCCGTCGCCAAGGCGCGGGCCAAGCATGCGTTCGGGCCAGCTGCCGCTGATTCGATTGGCCCGCTCGCAGCACGGATCACGACTGCGCCGCCCTTAAGCGACGCGAGGACCGCTCAGACGCGTGTGCGGGAATGGCGCGACTCGATCGGGACGAAAGCCGCCGGCAGGGAAATCGGAATGCTGCTTGACGGCAATCCATTGCTGGCGCGGTTAATTGCCGGTTTTGCCGAAAGCGCGCCTTTCCTCTGGGAATTGACGAACGCCGATCCGCAGCGACTGCTGCGACTGCTGCGTGCCAATCCCGACGCGCATCTTTCCGAGCTGCTGGCGAACACGGCTGCCGCGATTGCCGCTGCAGACGACGAAGCACGGGCAATGCATCTGCTGCGGCGGATGAAGTCGGAGGCCGCGTTGCTGATCGCGCTCTGCGATATCGGCGGTGTCTGGCCAATCATGCGCGCGGCCAAAGCACTCACCGAGCTCGCAGATACGGCCGTCGCCTCAGCCGTGCAGTTCCTCCTGGCCGATGCTGCGCGTGCCGGCCGTCTTTCGCCGCTCGATCGTAACAGGCCGCAGGACGGCAGTGGTTACATCGTCTTGGCGATGGGCAAAATGGGTGCGTTCGAGCTCAACTATTCGAGCGACATCGACCTGATTGTCTTTTACGATCCCGACGCGCACGCGCTCGGCAAGGATATCGAGCCGGCGCCGTTCTTCGTCCGCCTGACGCAACGGCTGGTCAAGCTGCTCCAGGAGCGCACGGCAGACGGTTATGTATTCCGCACCGACCTGCGGCTGCGGCCCGATCCGGCCTCGACTCCGATCGCGATCTCGATGCCGGCTGCCATCTCCTATTACGAGAGCAGCGGCCAGAATTGGGAGCGCGCGGCGATGATCAAGGCGCGCCCCTGCGCCGGCGACATCGCGGCGGGGGAGCGCATTCTCAACGAGTTCTCGCCGTTCATCTGGCGCAAATATCTCGATTTCGCGGCGATTGCCGACGTGCGGGCGATGAAGCAGCAGATCCATGCCTATCGCGGGCACGGTGAAATCGCCGTCGAGGGCCACAACATCAAGCTCGGCCGCGGCGGCATCCGCGAGATCGAATTTTTCGTGCAGACCCAGCAGTTGATTGCCGGCGGCCGCAATCCTGAATTGCGCGATCGCGACACGCTGACCACGCTCGATAAGCTAGCCGATGGCGGCTGGGTCGGTGGCAAGGCGCGCGACGACCTGCGCGATGCCTATCTGTTTCTGCGCTCGGTCGAGCACCGGTTGCAGATGGTCAATGACGAGCAAACACAGACGCTGCCGGACAACCGGGACGATCTGGATCGCTTTGCGCGCTTCTTCGGCTTCAAGGACCGCAACAGCTTCGCCAGGGTGCTGGTCGGGCACCTGGAGAAGGTGCAGCGCCATTACGCCGACTTGTTTGAAGCCGCTCCCGCGCCCGACCGGCCGGCGCTGGAATTTCCGGTCGATACCGACGATCGGCGCACGCTCGACCGCTTGGTCGAGATGGGCTTTCGCAGCCCGCTCGAGACCTCGGCGCGCGTCCGACGCTGGTTTTCCGGCGAGCAGCGTTCGATGCGCAGCGAGACGGCGCGCGCGCAGCTCAAGGAACTCCTGCCGGTCCTGCTCGAGCAATTCGCCCGCATGGACAATCCGGACGCGGCGTTGATCCCGTTCGACGAATTTCTCGGCAACCTGCATAACGCGCCGCGCCTGCTGTCATCGTTGCGGCAGAACCCTCCGCTGATATCCCTGATGACGATGGTAATCGGCACAGCGCCGCGGCTGGCCGATACGCTGGCGCGCACGCCACAAGTCATGGATGCGCTGATCGACCCGCGGTTCTTCGGCGCTCTGCCTGATGATGCCGAGCTGTCGCGGCGCCTGCAGCAGGCGCTCGCCGAGGCGCGCTACGACGAGGACCTGCTCGAGCGCATCCGCATGTTCGGCCTTGAGCACATGTTCCTGATCGGTGTCCGCATCCTGACCGGCACGGTGACGGCGGCGCAGGCCGGCGAGACCTATGCACGGCTCGCCGACGTGGTGATCCGCGCCGTGCATCGCGCGGTCACTGACAATTTCTCGCTGGCGCATGGCCATCTGCGCGACGAGGCGAGTGCAGTGCTTGCACTCGGCAAGCTCGGCGGCAACGAAATGACGGCAAGCTCGGATCTCGATCTCATCGTCGTTTACGATTTTGACGAGACAAAACCGGAATCCGACGGCACACGATCGCTCTATGGCGCGCAGTATTTCGCACGTTTGACCCAGCGCCTGATTAACGCGCTCACTGCCCAGACCAATTACGGCGCGCTTTATCAGGTCGATATGCGGTTGCGACCGTCCGGCCGCTCCGGGCCGGTAGCCACGCATATCGCCGGCTTCGCCGACTATCAGGACCGGGACGCCTGGACCTGGGAGCACATGGCGCTGACGCGCGCCCGCGTCGTCTCGGCGTCTCCCGGCTTTGCTGCGCGCGTCGAGAAAGTGATTGCGGCGACCCTGCGCAAACCGCGCGATGCGACCTTGATCGCCGGCGATGTCGTCGAGATGCGCGGCGCCATCGCCCTGGAGAAAGGCGATGCGACGCGCTGGGACCTCAAATACGCGGCGGGCGGGCTGATCGATATCGAATTCATCGCGCAATACCTCCAGCTCGTGCATGGCGAGACCAAGCCGACCATTCTCGATACCTCGACGGCGCGGGTGCTCGACAAGGCGAGGGCGCTCGGCGTCCTCTCCATTGAGGACGCGGAGGTGCTGCGGCCGGCAGTGCGGCTCTATCAGGCGCTGACGCAGATTCTGCGACTTTGCCTGCCGGGGCCGTTCGATCCGAAGACCGCGAGCGCTGCTCTCCTGCGGTTGCTGGCGCGTGCCGCCGACGTGCCGGACTTCGCCTCGGTCGAGGCGACCCTGATCGAGACGCAGGCCAAGGTGCGCGAGGCGTTCGTCCGGATTTTGGGCGCGGCGCCGGAAGCGCGCCGGCTCGGCCGCGGGTAAAGCGGCTTTTTCAGGATCATGCGCTAGGCCGCCTCGCTCCGGGGTAGCGGACAGTTCGGGCGGACCGGCAGGCGCACCATTACCATCGTGCCCCGCCCGGGCGTGGAGCGGATGCGCATGGTGCCGCCGTGCAACTCGATGAGTGATTTGGCGATGGCAAGTCCGAGGCCAGATCCCTGATGACTGCGGGTATGCTGGTTCTCGACCTGCTCGAACGGTCGGCCGAGCTTGGCCAGCGCGTCCTTGGCGATGCCGATGCCGGTATCCATGATCGAAATGACGGCGCAGCCTTCACCCTGCCGACCGCGTACGGTGACGCGGCCCCCGTCCGGCGTGAACTTGACGGCGTTCGAGAGCAGATTGAGCATGATCTGCTTGAGCGCGCGGCGGTCGGCGTGCAGGTGAAGGCCCTCTCCGACACGCGACGTGATGACGAGCCGCTTGTCCTGCGCGCGGGCGGAGACGACGCGCAACGCGTCGGCAAGAATGGTATCGAGGCCGAGTTCCTCGAAATCGAGCCGGATGCGGCCGGCTTCGATCTTCGACATGTCGAGCACGTCGTTGATGACATCGAGCAGATACTGACCGCTGGCGCGAATATCGCTGCAATACTCGCCGTATTTCTCGGCACCGAGAGGGCCGAACATCCCGGACTCCATGATCTCGGAAAATCCGATGATGGCGTTGAGCGGCGTGCGCAGTTCGTGACTCATGTTGGCAAGGAACTTGGATTTCGCCTGATTGGCGTCCTCGGCGCGGGTTTTCTCCTCGGCATATTTCTCGGCGAGCTCGGCGAGCCGCGTCTGCGACGAGCGCAGATCCGCGACGGTCGCCATCAGGCGTTTCTCGCTGTCAATCAGCTTTTTTTCGTGGATCTTGAGCGCGGTGATGTCGGTGCCGACGGAGACATAGCCGCCGTCTTTGGTGCGGCGCTCGCTGATCTGCAGCCAGCGGCCATCCTCGAGCTGCACCTCGAACGTATGCGCGCCGGGAATTGCGGGGCCTTCGCTGGCAACTTTGTTGCGGACCACCGGCTTATTGCCGGCGGCGACTACGGATTCGTAGGAAGCGCCGACCGTAATCGCCTCGTCCGGCAGGTTATGTAGTTCCTGGAAGTTGGAATTGCAGAGCACGAGTCGGTTGTCGGCATCCCACAGCACGAAGGCCTCCGGGATGGTCTCGATGGCGTCGCGCAGCCGCAGGTCCGCGGCGATGGTGCGCTCGACCAGCGTTTTCTGCTCGGTGACATCGACGGCGATGCCGATCAGGTGCAGGCCCGGCTCTCCCGGCTGCCGCACCAACTCGCAGCGCGCGCGCAGCCAGACCCAGTGGCCGTCGGCGTGACGCATGCGGAACGCATGGTCGATCGAGGTGGTCTTCGATTCGGCAAGCTGCGCGGCGATCTCGTAAAGCCGCACGTCCTGCGGGTGCACCAGCGCGTTGACCTCGCCGAACGGCAGAAGGTCGTCCCGGGCCTGAAGCCCGAGGATCGCGAACATCGACTGCGACCAGAAGATGCGGCCCCGCGCCAGGTCCCAGTCCCACAGGCCGCAGCGGCCGCGATTGAGCGCGGTATCGATGCGGCTGCGGACAGTCTCGTAGATGCCGTCCGCTTCCCGCGCGCGCGTCGCCTGCCAGTGGAAGGCGAAGCCGAGAATAAGCACCACAAATCCGGTGGTGGCGGAGAGGGTGATCGTCAGGGTGGTGAGCGAGCGCCAGGGCGCAAGCGCGTCGTCGAGCGCCTGGACGACCGCAACCTGGCCAAATGGCGGCTTGAGCACATGCACGGTCGCCAGCGTGCGAGCGCCAGTCGGCACCGCGATCTCGAGCACACCGGCGTTGGCGCCAAACGTGGTCAAAGGCTGGGTCGCGCCCAGCAGATCGATCAGTCGGCTGCCGACCACGCCATCCATCGCCGGGATGGCGGCGGTGACGATGCCGTCGGCATTGGCCAGGAGAAAGCGGCGGCCACCCGCAGTCGCCCAGGGCGGCAGGGCCTGGGCTAGCACCTCGCTCGGACGGTGCGTGGCATCTGTCGGTCTGGACAGCGGCTTATCCAGCCGTTCTGCGACGATGCCGGCCGCAGCTTCCAGCGTGCGCACGGTATCGGCGAGCGTCTGGCGGCGATGGTCGAGCACCTGGGTGCCGGCACCGACGCAGATGGTGGCAAGGAAGGCGATGATCAGCGCCGGCACCGCACGACGCAGTAGCGGCTCCGCGGTCAACAGGCGCAGATAGGCAGGCTTGGCGATTGATTGCGCCAGCCCCTTGATCGAATCAGAACGCGAAGACGCACTCGCCACCCCGGCGCGCGCCATTTAATGGCCTCCGCTCGGATTCCCCTGCCATCTTCGATCGGAAAGATGTGCCGCATCACTCCGAATCGCTCGATCCATATGAATCGATGCGGGACTCGTTGTCGAGAGTCTGCGTCAATAATTTTTTAAGTGTTGCGAACAGGAATCGCTTGAAACGGCTTGGCGCCGGATTGTCAAATCTTTCCGTGGGCTTGCGGCGCTAAAGACTCGCGGGCGCACGGAAGCATCCCAGGTCATGCCCGGCCTTGTGCCGGGCATCCACGCCTTAGCGCCAAAGTAAGGCGTAGATGGCCGGGACGAGCCCGGCCATGACAGGTAGGCGCTAACCCAGCGATAGCGTGCGCTCGATGATCTCGGACACGTCGCGCGATAGCCCGGCCGCGGTCTCGATGCGGGCGAGGGCGGCCTGCGCCTTGCCGCGCCGGTTGGGCTCCAGATTGCGCCAACTGCGGAAGGCGGTGGCAAGCCGTGCTGCGACCTGTGGGTTTTTTGGATCGAGGGCGAGGATTGTGTCGGCGACGAAGGCGTAGCCCTGGCCGTCGGCGCGGTTGAACTGCGACGGATTGGCCTGCGCGAACGAGCCGATCAGAGCGCGGATGCGGTTGGGATTTGTGAAGTCGAACGCGGGATGGTGGGTGAGGGCGCGCACCCGGTCGAGCGTGTCCGGCTCCGGCGTCATCGCCTGCAGCGCGAGCCACTTGTCGATCACCAACGCGTTGTCGGCGTAACGTCGGTGGAAATCCGCCAGCGCCCTCTCTCGCGCGGCGCCCGGGTGCTGCGCCAGGGTCGACAGCGCCGCCATGCGGTCGGTCATGTTGTCGGCGGCCTGATATTGCTGCTCTGCACGCGCAATGGCGTCTGCATCGCCGCCGGCGGCGAGCAGATCGAGACAGGCATTGCGCAGCGCGCGCTTGCCGGCGCTGACGGCGTCAGGCGAATAAGGACCGGGCACGGCCATGCGCTGATAGATATCGGCGAGCTTGTCCTTCAACGCGGTGCCGACTCCGATGCGCAAATGACGTCGGGCGCGGAAGATCGCGTCGGGGTCGATATCCGTCCCGATCTCGCGGGCGATATCGGCTTCGCCGGGCGGCATAAGGGTCAAGGCCACGAACGCCGGCTCCAGCGCGGTGTCGTCGAGCACGGCCGTCAGCGCGGCGGTCAACCTGTCATCGTGTCGGGGAGCTTGTCCTGCCCGCAGCGCGGACACGTTTCCGATCAGCAGCGCCATCGCGATGGTCTGGATCGCCTGCCAGCGGTTGAACGGGTCGGTGTCGTGCGCAGCGAGGAATGCGAGATCGTCATGGGTCAAGTCGGTGACGAGCTTGATCGGCGCTGAAAATCCGCGATTGATCGACAGACGGGGTTTGGCGTCGATGGTCTTAAAGGTGACGGTTTTCGCCGACTCGGTGAGCAGCAGGACGCCATCCTCCAGCGGCGTGCCGTCCGTCGGCGCGAGCGGCAGATCACGGCCGTCCGCGCCGACGAGTCCGAGCCGCAACGGAATGACCATCGGCTGCTTGACCGGCTGGCCTGGCGTCGGCGGTATGGTCTGTGCGAGGTCGAGCGACAGCGTCTTCGCCTGCGCGTCGTAGCGGCTCTGCACCGTGACCTGCGGCGTGCCGGCCCGCGAATACCAGCGCATGAACTGCGTCATGTCGCGGCAGCTCACGTCAGCAAAGCACTGCACGAATTGCTCGATGGTCGCGGCCTCGCCGTCATGACGCTGGAAATAGAGCTCCATGCCCGCGCGGAACGCCCGCGCGCCGAGCATGGTCTTGATCATGCGCACGACCTCGGCGCCTTTCTCGTAGACCGTCGTGGTGTAGAAGTTGTTGATCTCCTTGTAGGTCTCCGGCCGCACCGGATGCGCTAACGGCCCGGCGTCCTCGACGAACTGGGTGTTGCGCAGGTTGCGCACGTCGCCGACGCGCTCGACCGCGCGCGAGCGCTGGTCGGCGGAAAATTCCTGGTCGCGGAAAACGGTGAGACCTTCTTTGAGACAGAGCTGGAACCAGTCGCGACAGGTGATGCGGTCGCCGGTCCAGTTGTGGAAATACTCGTGCGCGATCACCGACTCGATGCCGGCGAAGTCGGCGTCCGTCGCGGTGTCCGGGCTCGCCAGCACATATTTGTCGTTGAAGATATTGAGACCCTTGTTCTCCATTGCGCCCATGTTGAAATCCGACACGGCGACGATCATGAAGATGTCGAGGTCGTATTCGCGGCCGAACGCCTGTTCGTCCCAGCGCATCGCCCGCTTGAGCGAATCCATAGCATAGCCGCAGCGGTCTTCCTTGCCGGGCTCGACGTAGATTTTCAGCACGACCTCGCGGCCGCTCATGGTGGTGAAGCGGTCCTCGATCGAGCCGAGCTTGCCGCCGACCAGCGCGAACAGATAGGACGGCTTGGGGAAGGGGTCCTTCCACAGCGCGTAGTGCCGGCCGTCGGGCAGGTCGCCTGAGCCGGCGAGGTTGCCGTTGGCGAGCAATATCGGCACCTCCGATTTATCCGCCTCGATCCGGGTCGAATAGACCGCCATCACGTCCGGCCGATCCGGGAAATAGGTGATGCGGCGGAATCCTTCCGCCTCGCATTGCGTGCAATAGGTGCCACTCGACCGGTAGAGGCCGGAGAGCTGCGTATTGGCGGTGGGATCGACCTCGGTCTCGATTTCGAGCCGGAACGCGCGTTGCGGCGGCTGAGGGATCGTCAGGCGGTCGGGCGTGGCGATGAAAGTCTCCGGCGCGGGCTCGGTGCCGTCGAGCCTGAGCGAAACGAGCTTGAGGCCGTCGCCGTCGAGCACGAGCGGCGCGGCGGCGGTCTGCGGATTGGGTCTGAGCTGGAGTACCGCGCGCACTTTGGTGGCGGTCGGGTGCAAGGAGAATTCGAGATCGACCGTCTCCACCAGCCAGTCGGGCGGCGCGTAGTCTTGCAGGCGGATGATCTGGCCGGTTTCAGTGCGCATGATGCTCTTTCGATGAAGAGGGAGGACTGGTCTCGGGTTGCAATCCGGGCTCGGCGTGACCGATGACGCGCGCGACCTGTGCCGAGCGCGCTTTCAGCGCGCGTTCGACCTCGTCCACTTTTTCGTGGACGTCGCGCACGGTGAGCGCCGGGTCGACCCGGCAATGGAAGTTGACGATCTCGCCCTGGTCGGTCTCGCGCACGCGCACGTCATGGATGTCGCGGATCACGCGGCCCTCCGCGGCAATCTCGCCGAGCGCCAGAGCGACGGCGCGCTGGCGCTCCGGCGGCGCCTCCCGGCCGAGCGTGGGGCCGGGCTGCAGCGGCTCGATGTGCGTTTCAACCTCTACCTCGGCGCCGAGTTCGCCGGCGATCGCCTGCTCCAGCCTGTCAGCGATGTCATGCGCGGCCGCGAGCGAGAGCTTGCCATCCACCTCGAGGTCGAGTGAGACGGCAAGCCGGTCCTGGATGTCCTGCACGGTGACATGATGCACCGCGAGCGCTCGGTTGCGCGCGATCACCATTACTCGCTCCAGCACGGTTTCGTTGTCGAGCGCCATCGGCTCGGTGGTCACGGTCAGTTCGGCGCGCGGAATGGCGTTGCGGATCGCCGATATCACTGCATCCTTGACGGCGCCGACGCGTTCGAGCGGCAAGGTGCGGCTGACGCCGGCGTTCAGGTCGATGAAGATCTTGTCCCCGGATTCGCGCGCCCGGACCTGATTGACGGCGACCACGCCGGGCACCCGGCGGGCGAGGGCGGCGGCGCGTTCGGCGACCCCCTGCGGCGCGACGTCGGTCAGCGTGTCGACCGTGCGCCGGCCAAGCCGCCAGCCCGCAACGCAGACAAGCACCGCCACGGCCAGGGCCGCCGCAGAATCCGCCCAGGCAAGACCGACACGGACACCGGCAAGACCGACAAGGACGGCCAGCGAGGCCCACAGATCGGAGGAAAAATGCAGGGCGTCGGCCTCAAGCGCGTGGCTTGAGGTCTTCCGAGCCATGTGCGCCAAGGCGCGGGCGCGGAAGAAATCGACCGCGATCGAGCCCGCGATCACGACGAAGGCCCAGACCGTCGCTTCGACCTCCGGCCCCCCATGCGTAAAAAGCCGCCTGCCTGCCTCCCATATCACCACGCCGGACAGCAGGAACAGCAGCGCGGTTTCAGCGAGCGCCGAGATACTCTCGATCTTGCCGTGACCGTAATGGTGTTCCTCGTCCGCAGGCTTGCCGGACACGCGCACGGCAACGTAGGTCATTACGGTGGCGCCGAGATCGATCAGGGAATGGCCAGCTTCCGACAGGATCGCCAGCGAGCCGGTCATGAATCCGACCACCGCTTTGGCGAGCGTCAGTGCGGCCGAAGCCATGATCGAGGTCAGCGCGATCTGTTCTTTTTCGTGCTGCATGCCGTGACGAGGCGACCTGCAAATGGGGTGCCGGTCAAACGGACATAAGGCCGATCAGGCCGGCAATCCAGCCCT
>CAZNTY010000064.1:0-2126 GCA_964576085.1 uncultured Undibacter sp.
CCGGCCCTCGCCTCGCGCTCGAACGCCGCCTTGCTGCGCTCGGCCCAGCGCAGCGACAGCTCCATCGCGCGGACCATCTCCTCGCGCGGCGCCGGCAGCTTCAGGCACTCGTCGAGCTGCATCACGATGTCGGCGCCGAGCAGGCCCTGGATGTCGACCGCGCGCTCCGGCGTCAGCTCGACCATCGCGCCGTCGATATGCGAGCGGAAGGCGACGGCGTTCTCCGTCACCTTGCGCAGCGGCGACAGCGACATCACCTGGAAGCCGCCGGAATCGGTCAGGATCGGCCCCGGCCAGTTCATGAACTTGTGCAGGCCGCCGAGCCTCGCGACCTGCTCGGCGCCCGGCCGCAGCATCAGGTGATAGGTGTTGCCGAGCACGATCTCGGCCCCGGTCGCGCGCACCTCCTCCGGCGTCAGCCCCTTCACCGTGCCTTGCGTGCCGACCGGCATGAAGGCCGGCGTCTGCACGCGCCCGTGCGGCGTGACGATCTCGCCGCGCCGCGCGCGGCCGTCGGTGGTTTTGAGGGTGAAGGAGAATCGAGCAGTCATTTATTTGTCATTCCGGGGCGCGAGCGCAGCGAGCGAACCCGGAATCCATACACACAGACCGGGGTTATGGATTCCGGGTCCGGCCTTCGGCCGTCCCGGAATGACCAGAGGGATACAACAAACACGCATCGCCATAGGAGTAGAACCGGTAGCCGGCTTCGATCGCGTGCGCATAGGCGCGCTTCATGGTGTCGAGGCCGCTGAAGGCCGCAACCAGCATGAACAGCGTCGAGCGCGGCAGATGGAAGTTGGTCAGCATCAGGTCGACCGCGCGGAATGGGTAGCCCGGCGTGATGAAGATCGCGGTCTCGCCGGAAAACGGCCTGATCGTGCCGCGCTCGTCCGCCGCGCTTTCCAGGAGCCGCAGCGAGGTCGAGCCCACCGCGACGATCCGGCCGCCTTTCGCCCGCGCCGCGTTGAGCGCATCGGCAACCTCGGGCGGCACCGTGCCCCATTCGCTGTGCATCGTGTGGCCCGAGGTATCGTCGGCCTTCACCGGCAGGAACGTGCCGGCGCCGACGTGAAGCGTCAGGCGGTGAATCGCGATGCCGCGCGCGGTAAGCCGGGCGGTCAGGTCCGGCGTGAAATGCAGGCCGGCCGTGGGCGCGGCGACCGAGCCTTCGTTGGCCGCGAACAGGGTCTGGTAATCGGTCCGGTCCTGCTCGTCGGTCGCGCGTTTCGAGGCGATATAGGGCGGCAGGGGCATCTCGCCGCGCTCCTCGATCGCCTGGTCGAGCACCGGGCCATGAAAGGAAAATCCAAGGGTTATGTCCCCTCCTTCATCTTTATGTAGAACTTGAGCATCGAGCTGGCCGAGAAAGCAGACCCTGCCCTCGTCGCCAAACCGCAAGGTGTCGCCGACCTGGAGCTTTTTGGCGCCCAGCGCGAAGGCCCGCCAGGTAGAGCCGTCGAGCCGCTTGTGCAGCGTGACCTCGACGGACGGCTCGGCCGCCCCTCGCCCGATGCGCCGGCCTTTGAGCCGCGCCGGGATCACCTTGGTGTCGTTGACCCCCAAGGCGTCGCCGGGCTCCAGCAGCTCCGGCAGGTCGCGCACGAGGTGATCAGCACGCCCCGGCGTGCCGCGGGGCCGCACCACCACCTGCCGCGCGGCGTCGCGCGGCACGGCCGGCCGCAGCGCGATGCGGTCGGCCGGCAGCTCAAAGTCGAACAGGTCGGTCTTCATGGGCCCCGCTGTAGCCGAACGGCGGCGGATTTGCAGCCGCCGCCCCGGTGCGGATTTTAGTCCTTGACATCGACGGAGCCGTAGGAATATATGCCGACCGTCCGGTCCGTCGAAGGGCGCCGTCGCGAGGCGTTCGTGCGGTGGGACCGTCCGGGAGGGGTTCTGGCGCCGACAACCGCGCCGGCCCTCCGGGTCGCCGGGGGAATAACCCGGCGGCGATGCGGCGCCCGCGGCCCTGCCTCGCAAGCAGGGACTCGGGAGGCCACGGGGCCCCGGCCGGGCGGCACTAGGACCGCTCTGCGAGGAGCTTTCGCTGGACTGGGACTGGGCGAACCCAAGCCGCGGGCCATACCCGCTAGCCCTCGTCCCAGGAAGCCCGGCCCGTGGTCAGA
>CAZNTY010000065.1:0-1501 GCA_964576085.1 uncultured Undibacter sp.
GGCAACGCATTCACGTTTCGTCATCCTTCGAGACGCACGCACTTTCGCGCGTGCTCCTCAGGATGAGGTCCGGACACTCGGCCCAGATCAAGTGCCTGTCGGAACGTGACGCGCGGTCTTGGTGCGTTGCTGCACCATCCATTTCGAGCGGCCGGCGAACTCCAGCGCCTTGGCGCGCAGATACGGCGGCCAGGTCGCCGGCCACCCGAGCATCAGCGAGATGCGCTGGGTGTGATCCGTGATGGCCCGTTCGTTCTTCTCCCAGGTGGCCAGCGCCGATGCGGTGTCGTGGTCGCGGTCGCGGTCGAGGTACACCGCCATCGACAGCGCATTCATCATCGCCACGCCGCCGCCCTGCCCGATGTTGGGCGGCAGCGCATTGGCAGCGTCGCCGATCACCGCAACCTTGCCGGCGGACCAGCGCTTCAGCTTGATGTATTCGAACCTGTCGTAGCGGCCAGCCGCACGGATGCGCCCGATCAGCGGAGCCAGATGTGGAAACCAGCGCTTCCACGCCTCCCGATTTACCGGGATTTCCTTGGCCTCCTCGTCGCTGTCGAGCATCACCAGCGCGATATAGAGTTCGGTTTCGCTGCAAGGCGTGTAGAGAAGCCGCCGGCTCCCCGACCAGTATTCGATGGTGGTGGCGCCGTCCTGCTGCGCCTCGATCTCGTCAGGTGTTTTCGGCATCAGCAGTCGCGTGCAGCCATCGGCAAGTTGCTTGCGCTTTGCAACGAGTCCCAGGCTGTCGCGGAGCTTGGAGTTGGTGCCATCCGCAGCGACGATCAGATCGGCCTTGTGGCGCATGGCGCAATCGATCACTTCATCCTCGACCGCAGCCTTGCCGCGGACGCGAACGTCGGTCGTGGCGGCGATGCCGTGGCGGACGAGGAAGCCTTCGGCGTCGGCGAGCGAAGGATCGCTCTGGTCCTTCTCCTGGATGGAGGCGAGAACGACGCTGGCGGCGCCCTTCATGAACGGCACGGCATCCGACAGCGCCCGCTGCGATTCGGGCGAGTTTTTCCAGGCCACGACGATGGTGCTGCCGGCGTCCGTGCCCGTGTAGCGCGACGGCACGACCAGGATCGGGCGGCCGATGTGGAGGACGACGTCGCCGACCGACGGCGCGTTGAGGTTGCCGAGCAGCGTGTGGTCGCCGCTGCCGAGCACGATCAGATCAGCGGCCGTGGCGGCGGAGACGACCGCCGCGCCCGGCTCGTCGAATACCTGGCGCCAGTCGGTCTCGAGACGCGAGCCCTTGGTCGCCTGCTCGAACGCGGTCTTGTTGCGGGCGAACTCGGCCTCGATCTCGGTGCGGTCGATGTCGCCGTAGTCGGGCCCGAGCGCGACGGTGCCGAGCGCGGCGTCGTAGAGCTCGAGCGGCGGGCGAAGCGCGCTCGCCGTCATGCCCACCAGCGTCGAATCGAACTTCCGCGCCAGCGCCACCGCCAGCCGTAGGCGGCCTTCCGCGCCGTCCAGCCCGTCGACGTGCACCATGATG
>CAZNTY010000066.1:0-4876 GCA_964576085.1 uncultured Undibacter sp.
ATGGGACTACGAGCTGCGCGTGCCGTCGCAGATCGGCGACGTCGTCGCGCGCGCCTACGAAGCGACGATGAGCCGGCCGCATGGGCCGGTCTATCTCGTGCTGCCGCGCGAGCCGTTGAGCGCGCCCGTCGGAGAGCTTCCGGCGCCGGCGCAGCCGCGGCCGGTGCCGCCGGCGGCCTATCCCGATCCCGCGTCCGTCGACACGCTGGCGCAATACGTAAACCCATTTCACCAGCTCGCGCACCATGCCGGCCTGATCGAACATCTCCTGTGCCCAGTGGATCGATCGGCTGCGCGAGCCGAACGTGCCTTTTTCGGTGATCGGCGTGCGGCCCGCGGCGAGGATCAGCGGCGCGCGATCGCGCGCGGCGTTGATGAGATTGTTGATGGTGTTCGCAGTGCCGACGCTGACGTGGACCATCACCGCCTGCGGCCGGCCGGTCATCAGATAGGCGCCGTGCGCCATCGACACCGCGAGGTTTTCGTGCGGCACCAGGACCGGCTTCGGCACCCTGGCATTCGTTCGCCTGGCGCGGCTGAAGGCCTCGACGATCGGCGGAAAATCGGTGCCGGGATTGCAGAAGAAATAGTCGATACCGTTGTCGGCGAGCGCGCGCAGGAAAGCCTCGGCGGCAATCGCCGGCCGTTCACCGCGAGCGATCGGGGCGACGGCCATGCGATGCGAGCCTCGGCTGTGCTACTTGGTTTCCGTGATGCCCTTCTCGGTGTAGTAAGCCTTGGCGCCGTCGTGATAGGGCACGTCGATGTCGTTGTACATGTGCGCGATTTCCATATCCTTGAACAGCGGATGGGCGGCGCCGAGCGCGTCTTTGTGAGTCGCAAGGATGTCGGTGATCTTCTTCACCATCTCCGGCTTCACCTTGTCGCTCGCGAATAACGTGTAGTCATATTGCATGATGTTGATCGGCTCCTTCACGCCCGCAAAGCGGGGAGAAGGTTGCGCCTTGGCGATATAGGCGGTGCGGAATTCCCGCTTCAAGCCGGTCAGCGCCTGCGGCGTGTCCGGCAGCGAGACATAACGGATGCCGACCGCGGCGTCCGCCTCCGACACCTTGGCCGAACCGAGCGCGAAGGTGGTGATGTCGGCGCGGCCACCGATCAGGTCGTCGACGCCGCGCACGAGGTTCGGCACCATGATCGGCTTGAGGTCGTTGATCGTGAGGCCGTCGGTCGCCAGCATGGCGTCGACCGTTTTCTTGATGATCTCCTGGCTGGTGAAGCCGTAGGCGACGGTGTGGCCCTTCATGTCCTTCACGGTCTTGATGGGCGAGTCGTTGCGCACGAACAGGCCAACCTTGATCGGGAACACCACCGCGATGGTGCGCAGGTGCGGGTTGGGCCGCTTGTCGAATGTGCCGACGCCGTGGAACGCGTCATAGAGCTCGAGCGTATTGGCGAGGCCGAGGTCGATCTCGCCGGAATCGACCAGCGGGATGCCCGAGCCGGTGCCGCTGGACGGCTGGACGCGCGTCTGGATGCCGCCGGCCTCGTTGAGCACCTTGGCGATCGCAGCGCCGACGGCATAGGTCAGCGTGCCTTGCGGGCTGGTGCTGATGCCGACCGGCTGGGCCTGCGCGGCGCCGGCCAGGATGAGGGCCGCGCCCGCGGCGGCCAGGGCGGTGAGGCGCATGGGTATCCTCCCGAATTCTGTTTTTATGCCGGTATTTTTACGTGACGACGGCGGGGCTTACAACACGGTCAGTTGAAGCTGTTGCGCACGGCCGCCGGCACCGGCCGGGCGCTGATGCGGCCGTCGGCATTGCGCCCAACCCAGACGCGCTTCTCGGTGCATTCGGCGCAAAGCTCGTCCTTCAGCATGACGCGGTGGGCCACCGTGAAGCTCGACCTGCCGAACGCCACCGTGCTCGCGACCGTCACGTCGTCGCCGTACCGGGTCGGCTTGAGGAATTTCGCGCGCGTATCGACCAGGGGAAAGCCGGCGAAGTCGTAGGCTCTCAGATATTGATGCTTCGTCATGCTGAGCGCGCGCTCGAACAGCGCGGCGGTGGCGTTGTCGAAAATCCTGAAATAGGTCGGATAGAAAATGATCCCGGCCGGGTCGCAGTCGCCCCACTCGATCCGCACGGTGCGGGTGTTGCCGAAGCTCATCGCGGCGCCATGCGCAGCGCGCCGTCGAGACGGATGACTTCGCCATTGAGGTAGCTGTTGCGCACGATGTGCATCACCAGCGCCGCGAACTCGCGCGGCTCGCCGAGGCGCTTGGGGAACGGCACCGAGGCGCCGAGCGAATCCTGCGCCTCTTGCGGCAGCGCGCGCAGCATCGGCGTGCCGAAGATACCGGGGGCGATCGCCATCACGCGGATGCCGGACTGCGCGAATTCACGCGCCGCCGGCAGCGTCAGCGCGGCGACGGCCCCTTTCGACGACGAATAGGCGGCCTGTCCGATCTGGCCCTCGAACGCGGCGATCGAGGCGGTCGAGACGATCACGCCGCGCTCGCCCTCCGGCGTCGGCTCCAGTGTCTGCATCGCGGCGGCGGCGAGCCGCATCATGTTGAAGGTGCCGATCAGGTTGACGCGGATCACGCGCTCGTAATCGGCCAGCGGCATCGGCCCGTCGCGACCGACAATGCGCTGTGCCGGCGCGATGCCGGCGCAGTTGACCAGGATGCGCGCGGGGCCGTGATCAGCGCTCGCTGCCTTGATCGCGGCCTCCGCGCCGGCCGCATCGGCAACGTCGCAAGCCACGGCACGGCCGTTGATGTCGATCGCCACCTCGGCGGCCGCCTTCTGGTTCTGGTCGAAGATCGCGACCCGGGCGCCGGCGGCCGCGAGCGCACGCGCGGTGGCGGCGCCGAGCCCGGACGCGCCGCCGGTGATGATCGCAGCCTGGCCTTTGATGTCCATTGGTCAGCTCTCGATGGTGATGGCGTGCGAGGATAGCGGTGACGCATCGCCCCCGTCCATCGGGCCTGCGGCGCCGCGCTATTGCGGTTCCGGATCCCTGAAGTCCAGATTGGTCGGCCGGTCCAGAAAAGTCCGTTGGCTGAGGTGGTCGAGCACGACCTCGCGCTCGGTCCAGTCGGTCGTGCCTTTGAGGACGCCGTTGCGGGGCCGCTGCTCCATGTTGTCGAAGCGCAGCATGTCGCCGGGCGCGCGGTCGATGCGCATCCAGATCGTTCCTGCGCCCTCGACGTCTTTCGCCTTCAGCCTGGCCGTCAGGCGCAGCCGCTGTCCCCTGAACGGGTCGGCAACGACGCTTTGCATCAGCGTGCCGAAACCGGCCGGCGAAACCGCGCTGTCGGCGACCTTGCACCGGATCACAGCCGGCGCGACCGGCATCGCCGGTAATGTGTGCCGCCAGTTCGTTCCAGTCACGGCAGCCGAACTGCCGGGCTACCAGCTCGAGGCAATCGCCATGGGTGAGTTCGAAGCCACGCTCCTGTAATTCCTGGCGGAGCGCCTTGGCCATGCTCTTTGCGTCGCGAAAAGTGCGCATCGGTCTGATCCTCGCAGGCGAACCGAAAGGTCAGTGCTCGCATTGCTGACTGGCTCGCCGTTGCAAGCAATCAGAACCGGATGAAGATGTGCATTCACCAAGCCAATATGGCGCGAGCGGCAGGCTGCACAGGCCGGCGGCTATGGAGCAGCGGCATCGCGGCGATGTCAACTCGGACGCTGAACCGCGCTCTCGGGCGCTATCGCACGGGTAGCGGACACGGGTTGCCGGGCACGCATGGCAGTCCTTGGCTGGACGAGTTCCAGGTTATTTGACCCTGTGTCGGGCGGGCCGTAAATACAGCCGATGGCTGATACAATCCGAGACGTTTTTATATGTGATGCCGCACGCACCCCGATCGGCCGCTACGGCGGCGCGCTCGCCCGGGTGCGGGCCGACGACCTCGCCGCGGTGCCGATCAAGGCGCTGACCGCGCGCAATCCGAAGGTCGACTGGGAAAAGCTCGACGACGTGTTCTATGGCTGCGCCAACCAGGCCGGCGAGGACAACCGCAATGTCGCCCGCATGGCGCTCCTGCTCGCCGGGCTGCCGGCAAGCATCCCGGGCGTCACGCTCAACCGGCTTTGCGCGTCGGGTCTCGAAGCGGTCGGCGCGGCCGCCCGCGCAATCCGCGCCGGCGAGATGGACCTCGCCATCGCCGGCGGCGTCGAATCGATGACGCGCGCCCCGTTCGTGCAGGGCAAGGCGTCGGAGGCCTTCTCGCGCAGCGCGGAGATCCACGACACCACGATCGGCTGGCGTTTCATCAATCCGCTGATGAAGCAGCAGTACGGCGTCGATTCCATGCCGGAAACCGGCGAGAACGTCGCCGAGGAATTTCAGGTGACGCGCGCCGACCAGGACGCCTTTGCGCTGCGCTCGCAGCAGCGGACCGGGGCCGCCGAGGCGCGGGGCTATTTCGCCACCGAGATCGTGCCGGTCGAGGTGCCGGCGTCAAAGGGCGCCAAGGTGCTGGTCGATCGCGACGAGCACCCGCGTCCGGACACGACGCTGGAGCAGCTCGCCAAGCTCAAGACCTTGTTCCGCAATCCCGGCACGGTCACCGCCGGCAATGCCTCGGGCGTCAATGACGGCGCCGCGGCCATGATCCTCGCCTCGGAAGCGGCGGTGAAGGCGCACGGCCTGACGCCGCGCGCCCGCGTGCTGGGCATGGCGTCGGCCGGCGTGCCGCCGCGCATCATGGGCATCGGCCCGGTGCCGGCCTCGCGCAAGCTGATGGCGCGGCTCGGCCAAAAAATATCGGACTACGATTTGATCGAGATCAATGAAGCCTTCGCCTCGCAATCGCTAGCCTGTCTGCGCCAGCTCGGCCTCGCCGACGATGCCGAGCAGGTCAATCCGCACGGCGGGGCCATTGCGCTGGGCCATCCGCTTG
>CAZNTY010000067.1:0-12739 GCA_964576085.1 uncultured Undibacter sp.
AGCGCGAGGATCCGCGCGACGTCTTCATCAGCGGCAAGGCCGGCGCGCTGACCGACCTGCCGCCGGGCGCCCGGGTCGGCACTGCCTCGCTGCGGCGGCAGGCGATCATGAAGCGGGCGCGGCCCGATCTTGAGGTCGCGCCGCTGCGCGGCAATGTCGAAACGCGGCTGCGCAAGCTCGACGATGGTGAGGCCGACGCCACCATTCTCGCGCTGGCCGGCCTCAGGCGGCTCGGGCTCGAAACGCGCGCGACGAGAATAATGAGCACCGAGGAATTCCTGCCGGCGGCCGGGCAGGGTGCGATCGCGGTCGAAGCGCGCGAAGATGACGTTGAAACCCGGACGCTGCTCGCCAAGATCGATCACGCCGCGACCTCGGCCGCAGTCGCGGCGGAACGCGCGTTTCTCGCCGTGCTCGACGGCTCCTGCAAGACGCCGATCGCCGCCCACGCGATGATCGAGGTTGAGACGGTACGCTTTCGCGGCCTGATCGCGCGACCCGACGGGAGCGCCGTCTACGATATCGCCGCGACGGGCGCGCGCGCCGATGCAGTGAAGATCGGCGAAGGTTGTGCACGTGAACTTAAACAGCGCGCCGGACCGGGATTCCTCGACACTGCATGATTCTAAAAAAGCAGGCACCAACTTTGGATAAGAGCACGCGCCAGAAAAAGATGCACGTCCTCGTGACTCGTCCGCTGCCCGACGGCGAGCGCACCGCCGCCACGCTGCGCTCGCAGGGCCACGATGTGCTGCTCGTTCCGCTGATGCAGGTGTGCCCGGTTCCGGCGAGGCTTGCCGGGCGGTGGTCAGCCGTCATCATCACCAGCGCCAATGCGCTGCGCGTGTTGTCGCCGACGCAGCTCGCGCCCCTGCTGTCCTTGCCGCTTTATGCCGTCGGCCGACGCAGCGCGGAGGTGGCGCGGGCGGCGGGCTTCCGCGAAGTGCGCTCGCCGCAAGGCGACGCCCGCGACCTGGTCGAGCTGATCGTCGAGCGTTACGCCGACGAAGACGCGTCTTGTCTTTATCTCGCTGGCGAGGAACAGGCCGCCGACGTCGAAGGCGCGCTGGCACAGCGCGGCATCGCAGCCCGGACGGTCGTGGTCTATCGCAACATGACGGTCGGCTTTCCGCCGGAGCTGTTTGCCGCGGTGGAGCAGGGCAGCATTGACACCGTGCTGCATTTTTCCCGCCGCAGCGCGGAGAATTATCTTGCCGGTGCCAGAGCGGCGGGCCTTCTTGGCCGGGCGCTCGCGCCGCGCCAGCTTTGTCTCTCGCCGCAGGTTGCTGCACCGCTCGCAGCGGCCGGCGCAGGCCGCATCGCGATCGCCTCTCGTCCGGATGAAACCGCGCTGCTCGAGCTATTGGCTTCATCCTAAGCCCGCATTGCCGCGTCGGCGGCCATTCGTTATCCCTCAGCGCGGCGGGGGTCGAATCGACTAGGATGCCGGACATGGCGGACGATAAGCGCGAGACGCCAGGGAACAAGCCGAATCCGGGCCGCCGTCGGCCGACGCCGACCATTGACCTCTCGGCGAGGGAAGTGAAGCCGGAGGCGCCGTCCGAAACGTCAAAAGCCGAGCCGCCGTCCGCGGACAACACCACGTCACCGCACGCCAACGTGTTCCTGAGATATGCCGGGCTGGGAGCCTCGCTCGCCGCCGGCGTGATCGCAACTCTGGCGGTCGTATGGTTTGCCACTCATCTGCCGTCGAGCGGCAACAGTGCAACCGCGCTGCGCGACCGCATCGCCGCGGTCGAGACGCAGGTTGCTGCGGTCGCAAGCCGTCCGGCGGCGGATGATCAGGCGCTTTCCAGCACGACGGCGCGGCTCGACCGGCTGGAGCAGACTATCGGCAAAATCTCGGCCGGCGGGCCTGATCCGGCGGTCGGTGAAAAACTGGCCGCGATCGACAATTCGATGAAGTCGCTGGGCACGTCACTTGCCGCGCTCAACCGCCGCACCGATGAATTCACGGCCGCTCTTTCGGCCGTGCGCGAGCGCGCCGACGCCGCGGCCAGGACAGCCGAGGCATTGCGAGGACGGCTCGATGCGCTCGAGCAATCGACCAAGGCGGCGCAGGACAAGGTCGCACAGAACGGCGGCACCGACGCGCTCGCCCGCCGCGCGCTCGCTGCCTTTGCATTGCGCGAGGCGGTGGTGCGCGGCGCACCCTATGCTGCGGAGCTCGCCGCCCTGAAGGATCTGGGGACCGATGCCGACGCGCTGGCTGCGCTGACGCCGTTTGCGGACGCGGGCGTGCCGACCGATGCGGCGCTGGCGCGCGATCTCGATGCGTTGCTGCCGCGTCTTGTTGAAGCAACGGGCGCCAACGCGACGAAAGCCGGTGGCTTCCTCGCGCGATTGCAGGCCAATGCCGGCAAGCTGGTTCACGTCCGTCCGATCGGCGAGTCGGCCGGCGACGATCCGTCCGCCGTTCTTGCCCGCATCGAGGTGAAGGCCTCCCGTCGCGATATGGCTGGCGTCGAAGCCGAGCTCGGCAAGCTGCCCGACAACACGCGCGCCCTGGCCGCGCCGTGGAGCAGGACCGTCGCCGCCCGCAATGCCGCGCTCGCCGCTGCCCGCAAGCTCGCCGCCGCCGGCGCCGCCGCGCTCAGCGGACATTGAGACGGCGGATGCTGCGGGTCATTCTCTTCCTCATCACCGCCGCGCTGCTTGCGCTCGGCATCGCCTGGTTTGCAGATCGTCCAGGCGAGGTCGTGATCGAATGGCTCGGGTATCGCATCGAGACCTCGCTGCTGGTCGCCGGCTTTGCCGTCGCATTGTTGGCTGCCTTCATTGTTGCGGTGTGGTCGATCTATCGTGTGATCCTGCGCTCGCCGGACCATGTCTCGCTGTTTCTGCGGCACCGCCGTGCGGCGCGGGGCCACGTCGCCATTACCCGGGGGCTGATCGCGATCGGCTCGGGCGACATGCTGCAGGCACGCAAATCGGCCGACGAGGCCTTGCACCTGTCGCCGGGCGATCCGCTGACGCTTCTCCTCGCCGCGCAAACCGCGCAGATGGAAGGGGACCGCGCCGCCGCCGAGCGCATCTTCCGTGAAATGACACATCGCGAGGAGACTCGGCTGCTCGGTCTGCGCGGGCTCCATATCGAGGCGCAGCGCCGCAATGACGCAGACAGCGCGCGGCTGTTTGCAGAGGAGGCTGCGAAGTCGTCGCCCCATCTGTCATGGGCGTCGCAGGCGGCGCTGGAATATCGCTGCGCGGCCGGCGACTGGGCCGGTGCTCTCGCCGCGCTCGACATCATGCGGCCCGCGCTCGACAAGGCAGATTATCGACGCCGGCGCGCGGTGCTGCTCACGGCGCGCGCGCAGGCGCTCGAGCCGCATGACCGCGACGCCGCGCGCGCCCAGGCGCTCGAAGCGGTCAAGCTCGCGCCCGATCTCGTGCCCGCCGCCGTATTGGCCGGACGACTGCTTGCGGAAGCCGGCTCGCTGCGCAAGGCGGGCAAGATCCTGGATGCCGCCTGGCTTGCGGGCCCGCACCCGGATATTGCCGCGACTTACGCCAATCTGCGCTTCGGCGATTCCGCGCGCGAACGCCGCGCGCGGGTGAAGCGCCTCGCCGACAAGATGCCGGGACATATCGAGAGTGCGTTGGCGCTGGCGCAGGCGTCGCTCGACGCGCGTGATTTCACCGCCGCGCGCGCGGCGCTGGCGGATTTCCTGCGGGCGCCGACCAGGCGCGTCGCGACCTTGATGGCCGAGATCGAGGACGCGGAAGGTGACGTCGGCCGCGCACGCGAATGGATGTCCCGCGCGATGCGCGCCGCGCCCGACCCGGTCTGGACGGCCGACGGGGCGGTCAGCGAACGGTGGCTGCCGGTTTCGCCGGTCAGCGGCCGGCTCGGCGTTTTCGAATGGAAGGTGCCGGTCGCCGAAATCGGCATCGAGCGGCCCCCGATCGACCCCGACAAGATCGCGCCGCCGGCCGCGGACGCGGAAAAGCCGTCGCCGCCGGTGCCCCCGGTCGAGGCCACGCCGCCATCGAGGTCGCGCCGCGGCGCGCCAGCCAAGCCAGACGCCGAACAGCCGGTCGACGCCGTCATTCCGATCGTGCATGCGCCGGACGATCCGGGTCCGGATTCCGTAACGGAAGCTGATCCTGTTCCAGAGCCGACCTCGCCGCCGTCCGCCTGGGATAAAATCCGCCGATTTTTCCGCTGAACCCGTTCTCGGCCGCGTTCGGACGAGGCCGCCGCTCGGCTGTGGCGCTTTTGCAAAATCCGGCTACTTGCCGGGTTACAAGTCGAGTTACTTGCCTGGTTAATTGCCAATTACTTGCCAAGCTCGGCCGGCGCCTCTATCAGGGGCGCGCACGTTGGCCGGCGTAGCTCAGCGGTAGAGCATCCGCTTCGTAAGCGGGTGGTCGGGGGTTCAAATCCCTCCGCCGGCACCACTCGCCCACAGCAGGCGAGTGGTGTCTTCGTCCGCAGCAGCCCTAATTGCAGATCCAGAGCTTCCGCGTGAGGCTCCAGCTCTGCAGCGTGCCGGTATCCGCCGAGGCATTGTCACGAACCGTCAGCTTCCAGTCGCCGGCGGCGGGCTTGCCGTTGAAGGCCGACAGCGGCTGTTCCGGGATGAACGTTCCAGTGAATGGCGCCGTGCCAGCCGAAATCGGCGTTGCCGCCGCGTCGCTGAATACCGTGTTGGTCAGGTTGTCGCCTGAGCCGCCGCGGCGGTTGAACAACTGGACAGTGGTGCCGTCGGGCGCGGTCAGCTCGATCTGCAGATCGGCGTCGTACGTATGCGCGATCGAACCGATGGTCACTGTCAGGTTGTTGATCGTACCCGGCCCCGTCAGGGTACGAATCGACGAGACGCCTGCCACATTGTTATCCGGGATGGTCTTCGGCACGTCCGTCGAGGCGAACGTCACGGCCGCACCTGGATGTCCCGTCTGCAACTCGAGCGGAATCTGGAACGAAGACCCGCCGGCGTTTCCGGCAATCGCCAGGTGGACCGGCTTGCCGCAGGCAAGGTTGCTCTTGACCGTCGCGGTGAACGCCGGCGTATTTTGCTTGGTGGCGTTCTTCGCAATGGCCGGCCAGTTTGCCGTGCCGTGCTGGATCGTGGCCTCGCCGGTCGGCGCGGTCAAAGTGCCCGAGAACGCCGGCGCCGCCGCATTGCCGATGTTCTTCAGCTTCAGCCAGAGCTTGAAGGGCTCGCCCTTTTCCAGGAAGGCATCGTTGTCGCCAAGCGGCGTCACCGTTGGAGCGCCCGCTTCAAGCACCACGGCTTGCGTCGTCGGGTTCGCATTCGAAACGACCAGCGCGTAGTCCTGATCGGTGAGATCGGCGTTGCCGGGAACGCCGTCGCCGGCGATGTTCTTCGCGATCACGCGCACCCGGGCTCCTCCGGAGATTCCGGCCGGCAGGAATACGTTTTCGACGTTGTTCTTGCTGTCGGCGGTGCCGCCGACGGCCGAACGTCCGTCGGCGAACACGTTGCCTTTGTAGGTGGCGCCCCCGGCGGTCACCTCGAGATCGAGGTCGTTGACCAGCGCATTGCCCGAGGTCGGGCCGGGGGGGTCTGTCCAGACCAGCGATACCCGAAGCGGCTTTGATGGGTCGGCGATCTCGAAGAAGCGGTTGATGGCGGCGCCGGTCGTGTTGAGCGGTGCCGGCTGATCGATGAATTTTCGCGTGGTGCCGTCCAGGAGGTTTCCGAGGTTGATGCGGCCCCAACCCTGAATGTTGTTCGGAATATGCGTGAGTGTGCCGCCATTCCCGTCATTGCCGCCCGCGAGATCGGTCGCGGTGTTGATCATGATGGCTTTGGTCATCGCCGGACTGGGGGTCACGTGGCCCGGGACGTTGGTTTTGTACCACTGGTGGATCAACGACGCGAAACCGGTGACGTGCGGCGCGGCCTGCGATGTGCCAGACACGAGATTGTACAGCGTGCTGCCGACGGGAAACACTGGATTGCAGGTCCCGCTGCCATTGTAGTCGCCGCCGGTCTGCGGCTGGGCTCCCGTTATGTGGGTGCCTGGCGCGACGACGTCCGGCTTGATCCGACCGTCGCTGGTCGGTCCGCGGCTGGAAAAGAATATGATGTCTCGTGCGCTGTCGGAGCCGGTATCCGGAACGCCACAGCCGTCCGATCCGCCGATCTGGCGAGTGCTTTCGGATGCGCCGACCGTGATGACGTTCTTGGCCGTGCCGGGAGAGCCGATCGTGCTGGGCCCGGGGCCCGAATTTCCGGCCGACACGACTTCGACGAATTGCTGGTTGCCGGTGACGCCGGGCTGCGCGTCGCGCACCAGGGAATCAAATTCCTGGGACCGACTGTTGTACAAGCCACCCACCGCCGCACCCCACGAATTGTTGGAGATGCGAGCCCCGAAACCATAGGCCGCGCTGTGCAGGACGGTAATGGACGTCTGCACGTCGAAGCTGCCTGAGGCGCAATTGAAAATCTTGGTGGCGCCGAGCTTGCCGAACGGGTGCATCCCGAGGCCATAATTGAAACGGTCAGCGTCCTCGTGCACGGCGCCGGGCTGGATGGCATAGCCGGCGGCGATCGAGGCGACGTTGGTGCCGTGTCCGCCGCAGTCGCGTGCGTCGGTGTCGGAGGCGGTGTTCTCCTGTGCGTAGACGATACGGCTCGGCGCCGAGACATTGCCGTTGCGATAGAATGCGGGATGCGAACCGGTTGGCACCGGCACCACGCCCTTGTCGACGCCCTCATCCGTGATGTCGATGATCACATTGCTGATAGCCGGGAAGCCGTGATCGATCAGGTATTTCCGGTAGCCGGTGCCGAGCAGAGGCTGAAAGAATCGATTGAGTCGGCCAGCGACGATTGTTGCGCTGCGTTCGTCATGCAGCTTCGGCTCGACGAACGGCTCGATGGCAACGACGCCGCCAAGCTCGGCAAGCTCGTTCACCTTTCCGGCGTCCAGTTGGACGCGCTGGTGGGCAGTGCCGCCGGTCGGCACCAGGCTGCCCAGCGGCTTCGATACACGGGCGATTTCCGCGCGCGCAGCGTCGCCGGCGGCGCCCGCCGCGGTGGTGATAACGACCTGCGTCTCACCGCTTTGCGCGAGGCCCGCCCTCAGCTTGAGTGCTGCGCCGTACGGCATGACGGCGCGAACAAAACCTTTGTCGACGAGACCGCCCAGCGAAGCGATCGCGTCAGGCGCGCCGATCACGAGCTGCGCATTGCGTCCCAGGGACTGCACCACTTCGGTGCCGCTGGCCCGCACGGCGTCGATCCATTCGCGCTTCAGCGGCCCGACGTATTGCACGACAGCGAGCGCGTTGCCGCCGCGCGCCGCCAGACGCAGCGTTTCGCCGCTCTTTCCCTTGAAGTCAGGCTCGGTCGGGTCGAACACATGCTGGCCGATGCGTACGCGCCGCAAATCGTCGCGCACCTCGCCGTTCACGGCGTGCAGCCGGCGCATGTCCATGACGCCGGCTTCAACCAGCGTGAACTCCTCGTAACGCGCGATCACGCGTACGCCGGAGCTTCTGATGACGGCCGATGCTTCCGGTGAATTTGGAACGATGACCAGTTGGCCAGATGCGGCGCTGGCGCCGGTGATCCCGGTTGCCGCGATCAGCGAAGCGAACAGTACAAGTCTGGATACAATTCTGATGGTCCGTGCCATCGTGTCGCCCCCGATACGAGTGGTATGGCTATAAGATACGTTTTAGAACTTGCCGCTATTCAACCTGAAATCCGCGGGGCAAACAATGGCGCTTCGGTCCCGCTGCGTCAGTTTGTCGTGATCGCCTGGCGCCATCCGGGCCGCCAGCACGGTTTAGGGCAGCTGTTCGATGCGGGTCGGCACGATCGTAATGCCCTGCTGGCAGGTCGAGGTCTCCGCGATCTTTCCTTCGACCTTGACGCGTGCGCCGGGCCTGAGCTGCCGGACGAGCGGGCTGCGTCGCATGGTATAGATCGTGCCGTCCTCGGCCCGCATGGCGTGACACTCGACGCCGCCGGCGATCATGGTCCCGATTATCGTGATGTCGGACTGTGCGGATGCGAGATCTCCAGACAGAAGGCCGGCAAGAACGGCACCGCAGGCACAGGCCGCGATTGTCTGGCGAAACGCTCGGCAGCGACGCCTGACGCCATCCATCAGGCCGGCCGTATCGTCAGTCCAGTCGGGAATCGGAGGCATGATCACGCAAGTCCTTGAACGATTTGACTTTATGTTCAATTTTATGTCCCATCGGGCGCGAATACACGTCAAAACGGCGTCACGCGGCTGCGGTTCGGGCGTGCTAAGCTTAATCAACAGTATCCGGTAGAGTGAGTAGGATAAATGGCCAAGCCAGCAGTCATTCTCGTAGGCGCTGACAAGGGAGGCGTCGGCAAGACCACCGTTGCGCGCACCTTGCTGGACTATTTCATCGCGCATCAGGTGCCGATCCGGGCCTTCGACACCGAATCCCCGCGCGGCACGCTCAAGCGCTTCCACCCGGACGTCACCGAGGTGGTGGATGTGACCCAGGTCGGGGACCAGATGCGCATCTTCGACACGCTCGGCAATGCGCAGGCCCAGGTGACGGTGATCGACGTGCGCGCCGGCCTGCTGTCGCCGACCCTGCGCGCCCTCAACGAGATCGGCCTGCTCGATTCCGCCAAGAAGGGTCAGATCACCTTCGCGGTGTTCCATATCCTGGGGCCGTCGATCGCCTCCCTTGAGGAGATCGCTGAAACCGCCGGCGTGGTCGGCGACGCCAACTATTTCCTGGTGAAGAACTTCATCAACAACACCACGTTCTTCGAGTGGGACCCGGCGACCTATAACTCCTACTTCAAGCGCATCAAGGGCGCCGCCGAGATCACAGTGCCCAAGCTCAACGAAATGGCCTGCGAGCAGGTCGAGGTAGCGTCGACGCCGTTCGTCAGCTTCGTCGCCAACAAGGACAGCTCCGGCAACCCGGCGAATTACTCGTTCGTGCTGCGCGGCTATGTGCGGCACTGGCTCGGCAATGTGTGGGGCGAGTATGATCGGGTGCAGCTCATGGACCTGATCACGCCCAAGGCGGACAACGACGTGCGCCAGGCGGCGAGCTGACCGTCCGCCGTAGCGGGCGCGGCCTGGACCGATGTCGCTGCGCAGTTTCACCACGATCGTCGCGTCGCCGCGGCCACGGGTCGGCAAGACTCTGGTGGCGCGGTTGCTGGCGGATTTTCATCTAGATAATGGGCGCTCGCTTGCAGCCTTTGACATCAATGGCGCAGATGCCGCGTTAACTCAGTTTATGCCGAACTACTCGGCACCCGCCGATGTCGCGGAGATTCACGGCCAGATGGCGCTGTTCGATCGTCTGGTCGCGGACGATGGCAGCTATAAGATCGTCGACCTCGGGCATCCGGCGTTCAAGACATTTTTCGCCGTTACCAAGAATATCGATCTTGCCGCCGAGATGCGCCGCCGCGGGCTCGCCCTCGTCATTCTGTTCATTGCAACGCCCGATGCGACCTCAGTGGAGGCTTATATGCAGCTGCGGCGAGATTTTCCGCACGCGGCCGTCATTCCCGTGCACAACGAAATCCTCGGTATTGCGCAACATCGCGACAAGTTCGCCGCGCCCGGTCCGGGCTCGGCACCGGTGCATGTCGCGTCATTAGCGCCAGGCTTGCGCAGGGTGATCGAGCGGCGGCCATTCTCGTTCGCCGCGCCGCGGAGCGCGCCGCCACCCGACGTTCCGCTTGAAACGTATCTCGAGCTGAAACGCTGGCTGCGCAAAATCTACGTGGAGTTCCGTGAGATGGAGTTACGCGTTCTGCTCGGTGAGCTTCAAAGCTCGCTCGCGGAACAACCGCCGCAATCGAATCAAATGTAACGGATTCTATCTGCGCCGAATCATCGACGTGCGGAAGCTGGAACGAAGAATCAGGCGGCGCGTTTTTCTTGTCGGCCTTGAAGGGCAGACAAGAGGAGGCTTGGCCATGTGGACAGCGCTCTTCGTTATCACGGTGGCCGTCGCCGTCGCCGCCACAGCGGCCGCGATCATCATGGAACCGTCGGCGCGAAAATTTCGGTCCTGACCGCGGGCTCTCGATAGTTTGGTGGTGACTTGGATGGCCGACGGTCGGTGGGCGACGGGCCACCCCTTTTATTTAGCGATATAACCAACTCGATTCCTGAGACGATGTCTTTGGGGAGCAGGTCATTTTATGCTGATTGTCTCACGGCGCTTTTTGCCGCTGTTCACCTGCCAGTTCTTCTCGGCGTTCAACGATAATTTTCTCAAGACTGCCCTGGTTTTTCTGCTGCTGTTCGGTGAGCAGGGCGATAATTCGGCGCTGGTCACGGTGGCGAGCGCGGTGTTCATCGCGCCGTATTTTGTGCTGTCGGGACTCGGCGGTGAGCTGGCCGATCGCTACGATAAAGCCAAGGTTGCACAAGGACTTAAGCTAGCCGAGATCGCCGTCGCCGGCGTCGCCGTGGCCGGATTCCTGAGCCATTCGACGGCGCTTCTTTTCATCGCTCTTGCACTGTTCGGCGTGATTGGGGCGCTGTTCGGCCCGATCAAGTATGGAATTCTGCCCGACCTGCTGCAGCGGGAGGAGTTGCCGGGCGCCAATGCGCTGATCGAGGGCGCGACCTTCATCGCCATCCTCGCCGGCACCGTCGTCGGCGGAATGACCGCGGGTGGCGACCTTCACCTGGTTTCGGGTCTTGTTGTGAGCTTTGCACTGGCGTGCTGGCTCTCGGCGCTGGCGATTCCGCCGAGCGGCATCGGCGCGCAGGACCTGAAGGTGCGCGCCAATGTCGTTGCCTCGACCGTCGCGATGCTTCGCCATCTGCGCGCTGACCCGCGGCTGTGGTGGGGCGCGCTGGTGACGAGCTGGTTCTGGCTGGTCGGCATCGTCACGCTCGCGTTGCTGCCGCCGCTGGTGAAGCTGCACGTCGGCGGCGATGAGGCGACCGTCACGGCCTATCTCGTCGTCTTCTCAGTCGCGGTCGGCCTCGGCTCCGGCATCGCGGCGCGGATCGCGCGCGGCCGTATCGTTCTCAACACCACGCTCGCCGGCGCGGTGCTACTTGGCGTGTTCGCGCTCGATCTTGCGTTCGTGCTGGTGTTGTTTGACGCGCCGGCGCGGATGCAGGGGCCGCTTGAGGCGCTGACCGGGCCGCTCGGCCTGAGCGTGGCGATCGATCTGTTCGGCATCGCGGTCGCGGGCGGCCTTTATATCGTGCCGGTTTTTGCTGCCGTGCAGGCATGGTCCAGCGTGGACTATCGGGCGCGCACCATCGCCGCGGTCAACGTGCTCAACGCCGCCTTCATGACGGGCGGAACCATCGTCGTCGCCGTTCTCCAGCACCTCGGCACGACGCTTACGGCGCTATTCTGCGGGCTTGGCGGCCTTTGCCTGATGGTCGCCGCTGCAATCTGGCGGACGATGCCGAAGGCGGGCTGATTACCTCTTTTTCCGCCCCTTGAGCACGCGGTCGACCATCGGCCCGGCGACGCCGAGATAGTTGGCCGGATCCATCAGTTTCTCCAGCGCCCGGCGGTCGGCGTGCTTGCGGATCTCCTCGTTCTCGGCGAGCAGCTCGATCAGCGGCCGGCCAGTCTTCACCACCTCGCGGCAGATGTCGTAGACGACGTCGTGCGCCGTGTTGCGGCCCATTTTGGCGCCGAGGCCCATCATCACCGCCTCCGACATGATGAGACCCTTGGTGATGTCGAGGTTGTAGCGCATTTTCTGCGGATAGACCTGCATGCCCTCGACGATGAAGCGGGTCTGCGCCAGCGCGCCGGCCGACAGCATGAAAATCTCGGGCAGCGCGATCCACTCGATCTCCCACGGACCGGTGGCGCGCTCGTGGTCCTCGACCTGCGCCTCGTAGAGTGCGGCGGCGAGCTGGCGCACCATCGCGGTCTGCGCGGTGATGTATACGGAAGAGATCGGGTTGCGCTTCTGCGGCATGGTGGAGGACGAGCCGCGGCCCTGGTGGAATGGCTCCTGCACCTCCTCGACCTCGGTCTGCATCAGGAGCTTCACGTCGAAGGCGATCTTGCCGCAGGTGCCGGTGACGAGCGCGAGGAAGCCGCCGACCTCGGCGATGCGGTCGCGCACGGTGTGCCAGGAGATGTCGGGCTGGCCGAGCCCGAGCCGCTTCATCAGCGCGGCCTGCACTTTGAGCCCGTCCCTGCCGAGCGACGACAGCGTGCCTGCGGCGCCGCCGAACTCGCCGACCTCGACGCGCGTCCGCATCTGCGCCAGCCGCTCGCGGTGGCGCTCGAAGGCGCCGAGTAGCGTCGCCATCTTGTAGCCGAAGGTGATCGGCACCGCCTGCTGCAGGTTGCTGCGGCCGGCCATCGGCGTGTCGCGGTATTTTTTCGCGAGCTTTGCCAGCGCGTCGGCGATGCCGACGATGTCCTTCTCGATGAGGTCGAGCGACTCGCGGATTTGCAGGATGGTCGCGGTGTCGGTGATGTCCTGCGTGGTGGCGCCCCAGTGGCACCATTCGCCGAGTCCGCCCTTGCACAGCGACACCAGCTGCTGCACCACCGGCAGCACCGGGTAGCCGATCTTCTCGGTCTTCTCCTTCAAGAGCTTCATGTCGATCTTGCCGGCATCGCAGTGCCGGACGATCTCGGCCGCCGCCTTGCGCGGGATGATGCCGAGTCCTGCCTGCGCGCGCGCCAGCGCCGCCTCGATGTCGAGATATTTCTGCACCCGGTTCTCGTCGGAGAACACCTGCCGCATCGCGGGCGTGGTGAAGATGTCGCGGAAGA
>CAZNTY010000068.1:0-10799 GCA_964576085.1 uncultured Undibacter sp.
CGCTTGCGTACGGCCGCCGACGGCAATGTCGCGCAGTTCGGCGGCGACGCCGCGGGCGTGATAGAACTCGCCGTAGACGCGGGCCATGATCTGCGTGCGCCCGGTACGCAGGTAGCGCGCCTGCTGATAGGCCTTGAACGCGGCCGGCAGGTCGTCAGGGTGCGCCGCCACCAGATCGGCGAGGATCACCGCGTCCTCGGTCGCCATGCAGGCGCCTTGCGCGAGATATTGCAGCATCGGGTGAGCGGCGTCGCCGAGCAGCGTGACGCGGTTGCGGCTCCAGGTCTTCACCGGCTCGCGGTCGCACAGCACCCACATGCGCCAGGCCTCGATGCGCTCGAGCATGCGCAGCACCTCGGGCCGCTCGCCGCGGAAATGCTGCCACAGCAGGTCGCGGCTGCCTTCGGCGTTCCAGCCTTCCTCGTAGTGGTCGGAGTGGAACACCGCGACCAGGTTGTAGAGCTCGCCGCGGCGCAGGGGGTAATGCACGAAGTGGGTGCGGGGGCCGGCCCACAGCACGATGTCGGGCCGCCACAGGTCGTCCGGCACGTCCTCGCGCCGGAGCACCGCGCGGTAGGCGATGTGGCCCGACACGCGCGGCCTGCCGTCGCCGACGATGCGCTCGCGGATGTGCGACCACATGCCGTCGCAGCCGATCAGCGCGCAACCCTCGACCCGCTCGCCGCCCGCCAGGGTGACGGAGACGTGGTCGCCGTGGTCCTCGTAGCCCTCGACGCGCCGGTTGGTTTCCAGCGTGATCAGATTGTTGCCGCGACAGGCGTTGAGGAAGGCGCCGTGGATGTCGGCGCGGTGGGTGACGGCATAGGGCTGTCCGAAACGCGCCAGGCTTTCGGCGCCAAGCGTAACCCGCGTGATCAGGTCGCCGGTCAAGGCATCGCGCATCTCCATGCCGGTCGGCCTGTGGGCGTCCGCCAGCACGGCTTCCTTGAGCCCGATCCGCTCCAGCACGCGGAAGATGTTGGGGCCTAACTGGATGCCGGCGCCGACCTCGCGGAATTCCGACGATTGCTCCAGCACGCGGACCGAAAAGCCCTTGTGGGCCAGCGCGCAGGCGGTGGCGAGGCCGCCGATGCCGCCGCCGGCGATGAGGAAGGGCCGCGATCCGTTCTGCGCCATGAGAGAGTCCCGCACTTGCAGGAGCCGACACTAGAATCCGCGCGGCGGCCCGCGCAAGTTCCGGACAGTCCGACGCAACGAAAAGAAAACCCGCCGGCTGTTCAACCGGCGGGCCGTTTCGTCACGCGCGGGGAAATAACGGCGTGACTTTACTTCTCGACTTTACTTCTCAACATTACTTCTCCACCTGGCCGCGGATTTCGCCGGCCTTGTTGGCGGCGGTGTGGACGTTGACGTAGAGCTTGCCGCTCGCCAGGTCGGCCGCCTGCGCATCGGTCAAGGTCGCGGAGCCTTCGAGCGGGCTGGTTGCCGGCGCGATCGGGATCACGACGCCGCCGTTCTTGCCCTTCTCGCCGGCATGGAAGTGCGCGGCGGTCGCCGGGCCGGTGAGGCCCGAATAGGTGCCCTTCCAGCTCAGCTTCTTCGAGGCGGTGTCGTATGTGACGGCGACCGAACCGGTGCCCTTGCTGTCGGTCGGCGGCACTTCGTTCTGGGCGCTGAGATTCGCCTTGTAGGTTACGATCTCGGCCGTTGCCGGCGAAACCATCGCGATCACCGCCACGCAGGCCAATCCGGTCACAAATTTGAAAGCTGACATGTCTGGCTCCTCCTCCGGGGCTCCCCTTGTGGACCGGCTCCGGCCGATCCTTATCGGACCAAACACCGTAGCGCGGCGGCTATTCCTTGAGGAGGGGCGGCGCCGGGAACAGGTTCGATGTCGATGCGTAGCGATGCATGAGCGTCGCAGCGAGAAACCGGCAAAATGGCTGCGTCCACCGTTCCTGTTGCGGCCGGTTGTCACCCGGCGCCGGCGATCTAACGATCCGGACCAGCAGCCGTTCCCCTCAGTCGAGCGTGACGGTGGTGCTGAAGGCCTCGCCGCAATCATCGCAGACCCAGTGGTAACGGATCTCGCCGGTGTCGACGAATTCGGACGCCTGCGCGGCGACCGCCGGCTCGCCGCAGGTGGGGCAGTGGGGCAGCGAGGAAAACCACGGGCGGGATTCGGCTGAGGTGGCCTGAATATGCATGTGCGCCTCCTGCTGTCGTGTTGTTCTGGCGCAGGGATAGGCGACGTTCGTGGCACGGGAGCGACGGGGGCATGAAGTCGCGATGAATCTTTTCGGGCGGGATTGGGGCGGCAGGTTACGAGGATGTAATCAAGGCAGAGGTCGCTGCCGTGATTGCAAAGCGCCTGCGTCTCCGGCAGTGTTCAGTGATCGGGAACGGGGAGGATGACACATGCGAACAGTCGGGTTGCTATCTGCGCTGGCGATGATTCTTGTGTTCTCTTGGGCCGGGCCGTCACAAGCCTCGTCCTACGGCTGCAGCCAGGAGAAGTGCATCGCCACATGCAGCAAGGTCGGCGGACGGATTGCCCGTTGTCAGGGATGGTGTTCGGCTCAAATCGCCAAAGACCCGAAATGCAATAAGAAGTAGGCTTTTGCAGGCGGGGCGGTGACGCTTGCGGCTTGACGAAGAAAGCTGCTTTTGCCTTGCGCTGGAGTCCTGAAAAACTTTTATGTGTCCATCCTGTTTAGACGGGGTGCACCATGATGGTCGATTGTTCGAAAAACTCTCGGGCACTCATATCCGCAGCGACCAACCCCGTGAGCGCCCAAATGTATGTCCAGGGCGCTCTGGTTCCGGCGGCCGATGTTCCGGCGGCGGGGACGGCGGCTGCTCATGAGCAGTTTGTGGGTTCTGGTAACGGGAAATTGCAGCGATGAGGACGCCGCGCGCCGCCAGATAAATCTTCGCCGTTCGTATTCAGCCTAGAGGTGTTCGCGCGAGAGGATGTGGCGCGCGGCGTCGAACGATTCCTGATCGGGGCCAAATCATCAAAAATCACAATAAATGCTGATTTTGTGGTGAGCGCGGAGGGACTCGAACCCTCGACCTACTGATTAAAAGTCAGTTGCTCTACCGCCTGAGCTACGCGCTCTCTGAAGGCGCTGTGTAGGGGGGCCTCTCCGGCCGGTCAATAGGCCCGTCCGGAGCGGACGTGCGGATGATGGCCTCCCGGCGCCGATTTGCTAGAGTCGTTCATCGCCCGCATCGAGGATACCCGCATGCCGATCGTGAATCGCGTCGCCGACCTGCACAAGGACATCACCGAATGGCGGCGCGACCTGCATGCCCATCCCGAGCTGCTCTATGACGTGCACCGTACCGCCGCGAGCGTCGCCGAGAAGCTCAAGGCGTTCGGCTGCGACGAGGTCGTGACCGGCGTCGGCCGCACCGGCGTGGTCGGCGTCATCAGGGGCCGCAAGCCGGGCCCGGACCAGGTGATCGGGTTGCGCGCCGACATGGACGCGTTGCCGATCGAGGAGGCGACCGGCCTGCCGTACAAGTCGACCACGCCCGGCAAGATGCACGCCTGCGGCCATGACGGCCACACCGCGATGCTGCTCGGCGCCGCGCGCTATCTCGCCGAGACCCGCAACTTCGCCGGCACCGCGGTGGTGATCTTCCAGCCGGCGGAGGAAGGCGGCGCCGGCGGCAAGGCGATGGTCGACGACGGCCTGATGAACCGTTTCGGCATCCGGCAGGTCTACGGCATGCACAATTATCCCGGCATGCCGGTCGGCAGCTTCGGCATCCGGCCCGGCCCGACAATGGCGGCGGCCGACCACCTGACCATCGATATCGAGGGCGTCGGCGCCCACGCGGCGCGGCCGCACTTTTCCGTCGACACGGTGCTGGTCGGCGCGCAGATCATCAACCAGCTCCAGTCCATCGTGTCGCGCAATGTCGATCCGCTCGAATCCGCGGTGGTGTCGATCTGCATGTTCCAGGCCGGCACCACCGACAACGTCATTCCGCAGACCGCGCGGTTGCGCGGCACCGTGCGGTCGTTGAAGCCGGAGGTGCAGGACCTGGTGCAGCGGCGCGTCCAGGACGTCGTGGAGGGCACCGCCAGGCTCTACGGCGCCAAGGCGACGCTCACCTACAACCGCGGCTATCCGGTGCTGAACAATCACGAGCGGCAGACCGAGTTCGCCGCTTCGGTGGCGGGCCAGATCGCCGGCGAGGACAACGTCAACACCGCGATCCCGCCGGTGATGGGCGCCGAGGACTTCTCGTTCATGCTCAATGAGCGGCCGGGCGCCTTCATCTTCATCGGCAACGGCGACAGCGCCGGCCTGCATCACCCGGCCTACAACTTCAACGACGACGTCATCCCTTATGGGACGTCGTATTGGGTGAAGCTGGTCGAGACGGCCCAGCCGGCGTGACTGAGGTTTATCCCGTCATCCTGAGGTGCGAGCCTCGAAGGGTGACGGATCGCGAAATTACTGTACCGCTTCCTTGTTGACGACCGGCGCCGCCGCCGGCGTGACCGCCGGCACCTTTCCGATGCGGATGCGCTGCGGCAGCAGCTCCGCGGCTCGCGCCTCGAGCGCGCGCCAGTAGGCGAAATCATTGAGCCGCGACCGCTCGACCGCGGCAAGCCCCGCAGCGGCGAGGAAGGGAATGCTCTGCACCAGCAGCACGACCGCGAACAGGTAAATCTCGCGCACCTGCTTGTAGTTGGTTTCGTAAAGGACGATCGCGCCGAGGATCAGAAGGCCGGCAATTGCGGTTTCCCAGGTGGCATGGAAATCCGTGACCCGGCGCAGGCCGCCCTTGGCCGTGCGGTTGAAGGCAAGATGGTCTTTCAGCACGCCGTAGCCGACCGCGCGCGCGACCGTCCATTGCACCGACATCGCGGCGAACACCGCCCCGACCATCTGTCGCGGCGAGATGGCGACGCGCAGCCGGTAGAGACTGACGAAATGCGCGAGCGAGACGACGAAGCTCGCCACGATCGGCAGCGTCAGGACACGGTCCGGCACCGCGATGTCGAGGAAGGCGACGAACGGCACCCAGACGATGTTGAGGATTGCAACCACCACGCCGACGCTTTCGGCGCCGAGCCAGTTGAGCCAGCCGAGCAGGAACTCCCGCTTCTGGTCGCGCGTCAGGCGGCTGGTGCCCGGCAGGAAATAGCGCCAGTGCTTCTTGATGATCTGGAAGCCGCCATAGGCCCAGCGGTGGCGTTGCTGCTTGTAGGCTTCGAACGTATCGGGCAGCAGCCCGTGGCCGTAACGGCGGTTGGTATAATGAGCCTGCCAGCCGAGCTCGAGAATGCGCAAGCCGAGATCGGTGTCCTCGCAGATCGTGTCGCTCGACCAGCCGCCCGCCGCCTCCAGCGCGGCGCGGCGGATCAGGCACATCGTGCCGTGCACGATGATGGCATTGTGCTCGTTCCGCTGCACCATGCCGATGTCGAAGAAGCCGGCATATTCCCGGTTGAGGGCGCTGTGGATCACGCTGCGGCCGCCGTCGCGATGGTCCTGCGGCGCCTGCACCAGACCGACGGTCGGATCGGCGAAGGCCGGCACCAGGTCCTTCAGCCAGTCGGGCTGCACCACGTAATCGGCGTCGATGACGGCGATGAGCTCGGCATCCGTGGCGGTGTGTTCGAGCGCAAGCCGCAGGGCGGCGGCCTTGAAGCCGACGAGGTTATTGACGTTGAGAAACTTGAAGCGATCGCCGAGCGCGCGGCAATGCTCCTCGACCGGACGCCAGAAGGCCGGGTCCGGCGTGTTGTTGATGATCACCACGCATTCGAAATTCGGATAGTCAAGGCGAGCCACCGCATCGAGGGTCTGCTTGAGCATCTCGGGGGGCTCGCGATAGGCCGGCACGTGGATCGACACCTTCGGCTGCGTTTGCTGCGGCGCCAGCGGCGGCGCGTTCAGCAGCCGCTGCGGCCGGCGCCCAAACGCGACCTGTGCGATCTCCTCGACCCGCGCCAGCGCGATGACGACGAGCGGGATCAGCAATACCACGCCGAGACCGTAGGCGAAGGCGGCTCCCGGCACGAAGTAATGCCCGGTCCAGAATGCAACCATGTTGGCGGCCCAGGCGCCGACCACGTTGGCCGCCGCGGCGAGAAGCAGGGCCTGGCGCACGCTGACAGCCGTCATGCCGAGGATCGGCAGCGACATCAGCAGGCCGAGCAGTAGGGCAATGATGCCGAGCTTCCAATGCTCCGGATTGGTGATGGCGCCGCTCCAGGGGAACTTGGCCTGATGCGAGGCGTCGAACAGGCCCCAATACGGACCGACGCCGCCTTCGTTGGTCTTCCAAGGCTGATCGATCGCTTCGACGACGTTGTAGTCGATGCCATAAGCATCGGCGCGCGCCGCGAAGTCGCGCAGCACGGTGGCCTGCTCGACGCGGCCGGGCTCCGCGCCCTGATAATTGTAGCCCGCGCTCGGCCAGCCGAACTCGGCGATCACGATGCGCTTGCCAGGATAAGCCTGCCGCAGTTTGTCGTAGAGATAGATCGCCTGATCGACCGCCTTGCCGGCCGGCATTCCCTCCCAGTAGGGCAGGATATGGACGGCGATATAGTCCACCGCCGACACCAGTTCGGGGTGGTCCATCCATACGCTCCAGATTTCGCCGGTCGTCACCGGCACCGGGCTCTGTCGCTTGACGCGCTGGATGATCTTGATGAGCTCCGGCACTTTCAGGTCATCGCGGTAGATCGTTTCGTTGCCGACCACGATGCTTTTCACGTTGCTGTGCCGCCGCGCGAGCTCGATGGCGTTGCGGATTTCGCGCTCGTTGCGGTCGGAGAACTTGTCGAGCCAGACGCCGACCGTGACGCGCAAGCCGAATTCGGCAGCGACCGCCGGCACCAGCTCGACGCCGCCGGTCGATGAATACGTGCGGATGCCTTTGGTGATCGGCGCGATCTTTTTCAGATCGGCGCGGATCTGCTCCTCGGTCGGAGCGATGCCTTTGTCGGGATGAGCGATATTGGCGAACGGCGAGTAAGATACGCTCGCGAGCTGCCCGTCGAAATTGGGAGCGGTGACCTGTTCGCGCGTGAAAGCCCAAAATCCGGCATGCGCGCACGCCACAAGGGCGATCACGGCAACGACGGAGCGCATGTACCAAACCAACTGGGGCTGAAATGATGAACCGCGAGCCCGTCCCCTGGACCCGACCGATTGTACTGACCCGGCGCCGAAGCGTAGCGTGGTGTCAGGCATTTGCTCAAGTAGGAATCCGACATGGCAAATCCAAGGCGCGGGCTATGCGGAAAGGGAATTTCCGCTAGGCCAACGCCGCTACTGCTTGTCGGTTCCGGGCTGTTTTTCGGGCGCCTCGGCGGTTGTCGGCGAGGCGGGAAGGTCGGGATCGATCCAGCAGGAGTGGATGCGGCTATTGAGGCTTTCGGCGGCCTTCGGATCGATATTGGGTTGCCGCACCAGGCAGCGGAAGGTCGCCTGGATGTGACCGCTCGGACAGCTGAAACGATCATAGAGGTCGAGATGGCGGAAGGCGGTGTCGAGATCGTCACGCCAGAGCAGGCTGACCACGCGGCGACCGAGCCAGACGCATTCGGGATTGCCGGCCGGACCGGTCAGCAGCCGCCGCGCCTCGGCGATCTCGTTGATCTTTTTCTGGCTTTCCTTGACCGCGGCGTCGGCCGCGGCGGGCTTGTTGTCGGGCGGCTTCGTATTGTTGCCGCCGCTTTGGGCGAAAACCGGCGGTGCCGCCGCCAGCACGACACCGACGGCGCCCAACAGGGCACCCAGGCAACGCAAACTGAGAAAACGCATAGTCCCGCGGGTTCGGCCGATAAGTGAAGAGTCTTTGTCCAACCGGATTAAGACGGCAATACGGCGTCCTGTCCCCGAACTGCCGACGGCAGACTGGCCCCAACCCGGTCAGTTTGTCCAGCACTTCCGTGATGGAAGATGAACGTCACTTTGCGGCCGGGCCGGTCCGGGGTATCGGGATAAGCCCCCCTGTTGAGGTTTCCCGCCGGATGCGCGTCCTGATTGCGTTGTCGGTTCTTTCCGCGGTCGTGATCGGCCTGTTCTGGGCCTGGCTGGGGGCGCCGGTCGCCATGCCGTCGAGCCCGCTCGCCGGCGGCGACAGGCTTTACTGCGTTTCCTACGCGCCGTTCCGACACAATCAGACCCCGTTCGATCTTTCGACCCGGATCGAGCCGGCCCAGATCGAGGACGACATTGCGCGGCTGGCAAAGCTGACCGACTGCGTGCGCACCTATTCGGTCGACTTCGGCCTCGACCGCATCGCCGAGATCGCCGGCCGTCACGGCATGAAAGTGATCCAGGGGTTGTGGCTGTCCAGCCAACCCGACAAGAACCGCTATCAGATCGAGACGACGGTCGCGCTTGCCAACAAGTACCCGGACGTGATCCGCGCCATCGTGGTCGGCACCGAGGTGTTGCTGCGCGGTGAGCTGTCCGCGCAGGAGCTTGCGGCGATCATCCGCTCGGTCAAGGCGCGCGTGAGCGTGCCGGTGACCTATGCCGATGTCTGGGAATTCTGGCTGCGCAACCGCGCGCTCGCGGACGCGGTCGATTTCGTCACCATCCATATTCTGCCGTACTGGGAGGACATCCCGATCCCGGCCGAGCACGCGGCGGCGCATGTCGATTCCATCCGGCGGCGGGTGGCCGAGGCCTTTCCGGGCAAGGAGGTGCTGATCGGCGAGTTCGGCTGGCCGAGCGCGGGGCGGATGCGCGAGGGCGCGCTGCCGTCGCCCGCCAACCAGGCGCGCGTCATCCAGGACCTGCTGGCGCTCGCCAAGCGCGAGAATTTCCACGTCAACGTGATCGAGGCCTTCGACCAGCCCTGGAAGCGGTTGCTGGAGGGAACGGTCGGCGGCCACTGGGGGCTGCTCGATGACGCGACGCGCGATTTCAAGTTCGCCTGGGGGGAGCCGGTGTCGAACCATCCGCAGTGGCCGTGGCAGGCGCTCGCGGGGATTTTGTTCGGCGCGCTGATTTTCCTCGTGGCGGCGCCGCGGCGCCTGGTGCCGCTGCTCGCGGTCACGGCGATCGCGGTTGTCGGCTCCATGACGATCGGCTGGACCGCCGAGATCATTCCGCGCGAAAGCCTGGGGCTCGGCGGCTGGCTGCGCTCGCTGGCGCTGGGGGCCGTTGCGCTGCTCGCGCCGCCGCTCGCGGCGAAGGCGCTGGCCAAGGGCCGCGCTGCGCCGTGCTTCTCGCAAATCCTCGCCGGTGACGGCGCGCCTGACCGCCGCATGCGCGCGCTGGGGTGGGTGCTGATCGCGACCACCGTGCTCGCCGTCATGGTCGCGCTCGGTCTGACGTTCGATCCGCGCTATCGCGATTTCCCGTTTGCGCCGCTCAGCGGCGCCGTCGTGCCGTTTTTCCTGCTCGGCCTTGCCGGACCACGGCCGAAAGGGCCGCGCGGCGTCGCCGAGTGTCTTGCTGCCGGCGTGTTGGCGATATGTGCAGGGTTCATCGCGGTCAACGAGACGGCCGCCAACTGGCAGGCGCTGTGGCTCTGCGCGTTACTGGCGCTGCTCGCGGTTACTCTGGCGCGGCTGCGGGCCGCGCAAAGCTGAGGATCAAAAGCGCGGCCGCGAGCCCGGACAGCGCGACATTATAAAGTACGATGCCGAGGCCGGCGGCGGCCAGCGCCAGCGCGAACAGCGAGGCCGAGGGCCGCAGCAGATTGATGAGCGCGGCGCCGAGCGCGACGATGCCGAAGATCGAGTGCTCGTAGAGCGCGATGGTCAGCCGGCGCACCATGCAGAACGTGCTGTCGAGGCCGGCCTGGCAGGCAAGCCCGACGTCGGTGTTCTGCACGCCGCAATAGCGCATGTAGAGCGAGGCGCCGAGCGAGCACAGCCCGATCCCCGACAGGATGGCAAGGACGCGCGCGCTCGGCAGGAACAGTTTGCGTGGCACCGCGCGATTATGCCGCCGGGTGGCGGTCGCGGCAATCGCTAGCGCTCGGCGAACTGCTCGACGTTGAAGGTGCCGGCGCGGCAGTACACATGGCTTGCCGCGAGCTTGGCGCAGAGCCGGATCGCGGTCGCGCTGTTCGGGATCGCCACCAGCACCAGCCGGTAATCGGCCGCGCCGGACAATTTCTGCCGCGTCATGACCGAGGGCTTGAGCCCGACCAGCTCGGGACCGATATTGGCCTTGAGCGCGGCCCAATGCGCGCGCAGCGCGTCCATGCTCGGCGCGCCGCCGAGATCGACGCCGATCTGCTTGGCCGCCGCGACAGGTCCTTCGCCGGATTCAGATTTTGCCGTTGCCGCAACGCTCGCCAGCCGGGTCGGCGGCAAAGGGATCGGACCCGTGATCGGCTCCGCGGCCTCGATCGAGGCTGTCGCCGCCGGCGCCTCGGGTGTTGCTGCGGCCGGAGCAGGCGAGGGAACGGCGGCGATCGTCGCTGGCGTGCTCACGACCGGAGCCGGCGGCGCCGCTGCGGCCTCTTTCGCCGTCTTCGGCGTGTCGTCAGCCGCGGTCTTCTGCGCGGCGGCCTGTGCCGCCTGCCGTTTGATCGTCCCGGTGATGTCGTCCAGGTTCTGCTCGAGGGTCGCGAGGCGGCCCTTGATGCGGTCGCGCTCGGCGGTGAGGTCGTGGACGGTCTGCGCGAGCTGGCGCGTCTGCTGCTCGAGGGCTGCGAACTGGTGCGCGTCGACGCTTTGCTGGGGGGGCTTCGCGGCAGGCTCGACCAGCGCGGCGAGCGTCTGCTTCAGCCGCTCGGCGCCGATGTCGCTGAACGCCGTGCCGGCGACGACGGCAAGCGCCATCGCCGCGGATGCGCCCCACAGCAGCACGCGCCACAGGCCGTGCAGGTCG
>CAZNTY010000069.1:0-5051 GCA_964576085.1 uncultured Undibacter sp.
TCAAGGATGCACAGAACACCGCCGCCATGCTCACGACCTATAACGAGGTCGACATGAGCGCGGTCATGAAGATGCGCGCCGACTACAAGGAGTTGTTCGAGAAGAAGCATGGGGTGAAGCTCGGCTTCATGGGCTTCTTCACCCGCGCCTGCATCCAGGCGCTCAGGGAGATCCCCGAGGTCAACGCCGAGATCGACGGCACTGATCTCGTCTACAAGAACTATTACCACATCGGGATCGCGGTCGGCACCGAGCGCGGCCTGGTCGTGCCGGTCGTGCGCGACGCCGACCGGCTCTCGCTCGCCGGCATCGAGAAGGCGATCGGCGACCTCGGCCGCAAGGCACGCGCCGGCCAGCTCAAGATCGAGGACATGCAGGGCGGCACCTTCACGATCTCGAACGGCGGCGTCTACGGCTCGCTGATGTCGATGCCGATCCTCAACGCGCCGCAGTCCGGCATCCTCGGCATGCACAAGATCCAGGAGCGCCCGGTCGTGATCGGCGGCAAGATCGAGATCAGGCCGATGATGTATCTCGCTTTGACCTACGACCACCGCGTCGTCGATGGCCAGGGCGCGGTCACGTTCCTGGTCCGGGTCAAGGAGAATCTCGAAGACCCGGCGCGGCTGGTGCTCGATCTATAATGTCTGTCATGGCCGGGCTTGTCCCGGCCATCCACGTCTTGTTTCTTTGGAAGAAAGGCGTGGATGCCCGGCAACAAGGCCGGGCATGGCGATGGAGAGTGTTTGTCATGGCTACCTACGACCTCATCGTCATCGGCTCCGGCCCCGGCGGCTATGTCTGCGCCATCCGCGCGGCGCAGCTCGGGCTGAAAACCGCCGTGGTCGAGAAGATGCCGACCTACGGCGGCACCTGCCTCAACATCGGCTGCATCCCGTCGAAGGCGTTGCTGCACGCCTCCGAGCTGTTCGCAGAGGCCGGCCACGGCTTTGCCGCGATGGGTATCGGCGTGCCGGCGCCCCGGCTCGATCTCGCGGCGATGATGGCGTTCAAGCAGGAGGGCGTCGATGGCAACGTCAAGGGCGTCGACTACCTGTTCAAGAAGAACAAGATCGACGGCATCCGCGGCACCGCGCGCATCGCCGCGCCGGGCAAGGTCGAGGTCAAGGGCGACGGCGGCCAAACTCAGACCCTCGAGACGAAGTCGATCGTGATCGCCACCGGCTCCGACGTCGCGCGATTGAAGGGCATCGAGATCGACGAGAAGCGCATCGTGTCCTCGACCGGCGCGCTGTCGCTCGCCGCCGTGCCGAAGCGGCTGCTGGTCATCGGCGCGGGCGTGATCGGGCTCGAGCTCGGCTCGGTCTGGCGCCGGCTCGGCGCCGAGGTGATCGTGGTGGAATTCCTCGACGGCGCGCTGCCCGGCATGGATGGCGAGGTGCGCCGTCAGGCGCAGCGCATCTTCGAGAAACAGGGCATCACATTCAGGCTGTCATCCAAGGTGACGGCGGTGGAGTCCGCGGGGCCGCGGCTCAAGGCCACCGTGGAGCCGGCGGCCGGCGGCGCGGCGGAGACGATCGAGGCGGACGTCGTGCTGGTGGCGGTCGGCCGCGTGCCCTACACCGCCGGCCTCGGCCTGCAGGAGGTCGGCGTCAAGCTCGACCAGCGCGGCCGCGTCGAAGTCGACGCGCACTACGCGACCAGCGTGCCGGGCATCCGGGCGATCGGCGACGTGATCGCCGGGCCGATGCTGGCCCACAAGGCGGAGGACGAGGGCGTCGCGGTCGCCGAGATCCTCGCCGGCCAGGCCGGGCACGTGAACTATGACGTCATTCCGAACGTCGTCTACACCTCCCCGGAGATCGCCTCGGTCGGCAAGACCGAGGAGGAGCTGAAGGCGGCGGGCGTCGCCTATAACGTCGGCAAGTTTCCGTTCACCGCCAACGGCCGCGCCAAGGTCAACCGCACCACCGACGGCTTCGTGAAGATCCTCGCCGACGCCGGGACCGATCGCGTGCTCGGCGTGCACATGATCGGCGCCGACGCCGGCAACATGATCGCGGAGGCGGTGATCGCGATGGAGTTCGGCGCGTCGTCGGAAGACATCGCGCGCTCGTGCCACGCGCACCCGACGCTGTCCGAGGCGGTGAAGGAAGCCGCGCTCGCCGTCGCCAAGCGCGCGATCAGCATGTGAACGGCGCGCTTGACGTGGTCATATCAGATGGACGGCGTGCGGCGCCCATAGGCCAATCGCCATAAAGGCAAGTCCGACAACGCCGAGCCCGCCGGATATCCAGGCGAGCGCCATCATGCCGGTGATGATGGCGGCGGACGCCAGCACGATGCCGATCTGAAAGGCGGCGGACGCGATCTCGTAATGATGATAGCGCGCCAGCGCGGTGGCCCGCTCGTGCTCGAAATGTTCGGCCTGTTCGCGCAGCTCCTTGCGCCCGTCTTTTTCCTTCGGATCGGATTCGTAGCGTGCAACCGTATTCTTCCAGGCCTCGATTTGCCTGGCGACGGCGGCCTTGACGGCTTCGTCGGTGAACGCGCCGGCCTGCGCCGCCAGACTTTCGGCCGCGGTGCGGATCGCTGTCTGCCGCACCGTCTTGGCCTGGAAGAAATTCCAGGTATCGGAGGCATGGATATTGAAGCTCAGGGCCTCCGTCTGCGCGCTCTTGCCCAACGTTTCCGAGAAGGCAAGACACAGCGCAATCAGCGAAATCAGCAGCGCGATCTTCCTGTTGCCGCCATGGGCCGCGTGCTCGGCATGTTCGACGTGTTCGAGATTTTCGTGCGGTCCTGCCATGTGTCTCCCCCGGAGTGCGTGGGCAGGGACGATGCGGCGTCACTCGCGGTTCGGCAAGTCCCGCGATAAATGGTTATTCGGTATTTATGCGCGCGGGTGGGCGGCGCGGTAGGCGTTGAGCAGCTGCTCGCTGTCGACAGCGGTGTAAATCTGCGTGGTCGAGAGCGAAGCGTGGCCGAGCAGTTCCTGGATCGCGCGCAGGTCGCCGCCGCGCGCCAGCAGATGGCTGGCGAAGGAGTGGCGCAGGGCGTGCGGCGTCGCGCTCGCCGGCAGGCCCAGGGCGCCGCGCAGCCGCGCCATCGCAAGCTGCACGATGCGCGGCGACAGCGGGCCGCCGCGCGCGCCGACGAACATGGGGCCGTCGCGGCCGGGGTCGTGCGGGCATAGCGCATCGTAGTCGGCGATGAGCTTGAGGACCTGTGGCAGCACCGGGACCATGCGTTCCTTGCCGCCTTTGCCGGTGACGAGCAGCACGTCGCCGGCGCCTGGGGCCGGAACATCCCGACGTTTCAACGACAGCGCTTCAGAAATTCGCAATCCCGAGCCGTAGAGCAAGGCGAGTACGGCGGCGTCGCGTGCGAGGATCCAGGGCGCGCGTTCCTCGCCGGCGCGCAACTCGGCGTCCGATATTTGTTTTGCGGCGGCGACCGGCAGCGGTTTCGGCAGCGTCTTCGCGACTTTCGCCGCGCGCACCGCGGCGAGCGCGCCGACCTTGCCCTTGCCATTGCGTTCGAGGAACCGCGCGAACGAGCGCGTGCCGGCAAGCCCGCGCATCAGCGATCGGCTGCCGACGCCCTGGGCGCGTCGCGCCGCCAGGAAGGCGCGCACGTCCTGCGGCGACAGGTCCGTCAGCGCCTTGAGCGTTGGCGCGGCCCCGAGATGATCGGTCAGGAAGCCAAGGAACTGGCCGACGTCGCGCCGGTAGGCGTCGAGCGTCTTGGCCGACATCCGCCGCTCGGCGCCGAGATAATCGAGCCAACGGGCGATTTCGGCGACAACGTCGGGCGATATGGCGGAATGACTGGACATTGTGGCCGTTCATCCTTCGAGGCTCGCCACTGACGCGGCTCGCGCCTTAGGATGACGGAACAAAAAATCAGCCGTCATCCTGAGGTGCGAGGCGGTCATAAGCGCGTTCACGCGCGTCTTCGACGCGCTATGGCCGCCGAGCCTCGAAGGATGCGGCTGCCCCGTATTACTTCTCATGCTTTCCTTCACCCTTCCTTAAGCCCCCGGAATCGGCCAGACCTGCCAGATGCCCGCGCGCATCGTCGACGTTCTGGTGCCGGTCGCGCTCGACCAGGCCTACAGCTACCGGGTGCCTGATGGTCTGGCGCTCACGGCCGGTGACGTCGTCACCGTGCCGCTGGGAGCGCGCGAATGCGTCGGCGTGGTCTGGGGCGAAGGCAACCCGCGGCCCGGCCTGCACAACCGCCTCAAGGAGATCGACGGCAGGCTCGACGTGCCGCCGCTCAAGGCGGAGCTGCGCAGCTTCGTCGACTGGGTATCGAACTATACGCTGGCGCCGCGCGGCATGGTGCTGCGCATGACGCTGCGGATGGGCGAGCATCTCGGGCCGGGTCGCGAGCGCATCGGCGTTCGCAAGGCCGGCCCGGCGCCCGCGCGCATGACGGCGGCGCGCGCTCGCGTCATCGCCCTGCTGGCCGATGGCCTCACACGGTCCAAAGGGGAAGCGGCGCAGGACGCCGGCGTGAGCGCCGGCGTCATCGACGGCCTCATCGACGAAGGCACGCTCGAGACGGTCGTGCTGCCGCCGGAGCCGGTTGCCCAGCCCCCCGATCCCGATTTCGTCAAGCCGGACTTTTCCACGGCGCAGGCGCAGGCCGCCGAGGTCATGCGCACGACCGTTCTGCGCGGGGGCTTCAGCGCGACCTTGATCGATGGCGTCACCGGTTCCGGCAAGACCGAGGTCTATTTCGAGGCGGTCGCCGAGACGGTGCGTGCGGGCCGCCAGTGCCTCGTGCTGATGCCGGAGATCGCGCTCACGGCGCAATTCCTCGACCGGTTCGCGCAACGCTTCGGCACGCGTCCGGCGGAATGGCACTCGCAGCTCTCGCCGCGCAAACGCGCGCGCACATGGGCGGCGGTGGCGGTGAACGAGGCGCCGGTCGTGGTCGGCGCACGCTCGGCGCTGTTCCTGCCTTTTGCCGATCTCGGACTCATCATCGTCGACGAGGAACACGACCCTGCCTACAAGCAGGAAGACGGCGCGCATTACCACGCCCGCGACATGGCGATCGTGCGCGCGCGCGGCCTGAAA
>CAZNTY010000070.1:0-2748 GCA_964576085.1 uncultured Undibacter sp.
GGTCAGCCCGGAAGACGCGCTGGCCTATGCCGCGCGCATCCTGCAGGACCAGCTCAACGTGTTCGTCAACTTCGAGGAGCCGCGCAAGGAGCAGGCAGCGGAGACGATCCCGGACCTCGCCTTCAATCCGGCCTTCCTCAAGAAAGTCGACGAGCTCGAGCTGTCGGTGCGCTCGGCCAACTGTCTCAAGAACGACAACATCGTCTACATCGGCGACCTGGTGCAGAAGTCGGAAGCCGAGATGCTGCGCACGCCGAACTTCGGCCGCAAGTCGCTCAACGAGATCAAGGAAGTGCTGGCGCAGATGGGGCTGCACCTCGGCATGGAAGTGCCGGGCTGGCCGCCTGAGAATATCGAGGAGCTCGCCAAGCGCTTCGAGGATCACTACTAGAGTCGTAAGGCCATAAGGCCAAGGGCGAACGCAGGAAGCCCACCTGAGCATAACGTCCGACGAACCGTCGCGACACAGAAAGAAGGAAGAGTCCAATGCGTCACGGCAAGGTTCCTCGGACGTTCAATCGCAAGGCCGAACAACGCAAGGCGATGAACGCCAACCTCGGCGCCGCGCTGAACAAGCACGAACAGATTTCGACCACACTGCCGAAGGCGAAGGACCTGCGTCCCGTCGTCGAGAAACTGGTCACCTTGGCGAAGAAAGGCGGCCTCGCCGCGCGCCGCCAGGCGATCGCCGAGATGCGCGACGTCGCGATGGCCAAGAAGCTGTTCGAGGTGATCGGCCCGCGCTACCAGGACCGCAAGGGCGGCTATACCCGCATCATGAAGGCGGGCTTCCGCTACGGCGACAACGCTGCGATGGCGGTAATCGAATTTGTCGATCGCGACGAGGACGCCAAAGGCAAGGATTCGGGCCCGGTTGAGGCCAAGACCGAGGCGCAGTCGGAGGCGGTTCCGGCATAAGGCGATGCGGTTGACCGGATATCTGAGGAAGGCGGCGCTTTGCGTCGCCTTTTTCGTTGGCGCCACCGCGATGGCACCAGCCGAAGGCGGACCGGCGCGCATCCTGCTCGACGCCGCGGCGAAAGACGACGTGGCGGCGATCGAGCGCGCGCTCGCCGACGGCGTTAATGTCGACGCGCGCGACGAGGCGGGACGCACCGCGCTACTGGTCGCCACCCACAACAACCGCGTCGCGGCGGCGCGCGCTCTGATCGCGGCCGGCGCCGATGTTAACGCCAAGGACAAGATCGCCGACACGCCCTATCTCTATGCCGGCGCGGAAGGTCGCATCGAGATTCTGGAAATGACTCTCGGGGCCGGTGCCAATCTCAAGGACACCAACCGCTACGGTGGCACCGCGTTAATTCCGGCGGCGCATCACGGCCATCCGGAGGCGGTCAAGCTGCTGCTCGAGGCCGGGGTCGCGCCCGATCACGTCAACAAGCTCGGCTGGACCGCTCTGCTCGAGGCGATCATTCTTGGCGACGGCGGTCCGGTGCATACCGAGATCGTAAAGCTCCTGGTCGAGGGTGGCGCCGACGTCAATGCCTCCGACAATGATGGCGTGACGCCGCTTGCCCACGCCAGGCGTCGCGGCTACACGGCGATCGCCGAAATCCTGAGGTCAGCCAACGCGCGCTAATCGGTACGCCGATACTGGTGCAAAGCTCGACTTGGAAAAATGACAAATATGGCCTGGCCACGGTAGGGTTCCTTCGATCTCGGAAGGGGAACCGACGATGCGACGCACTGGACTTTTGTTGTTTTCAGCATTTGTTTTGATGACGAGCGCGACGCTGGCCGAAACGCCGGTCGAGCGTGGCAGCTATCTGGTCAACAGCCTGCTCACCTGCGGTAACTGCCATTCGCCAAAGGGGCCAACCGGCGACATTCCTGGCAAGGAATTTTCCGGCGGGCTCTCCTGGGACGAGCCGCCGTTCAAGGTGACGGCGCCGAACATTACGCAGGACAAGGACACCGGCATCGGCAATTACACCGATGCGCAGATCAAGACCGTGCTGCGCAAGGGGATCAAGCCGAGCGGGGTCCCGGTCGCGATGGTGATGCCGAGCGGCTTCTACGAGATCATGACCGAGAACGATCTTGATGCGGTCGTCGCTTATCTCCGGACGCTCAAGCCTATCGCGAACAAGGTGCCGGACCCGATCTACAAGGTGCCACAAGGCCACCCGATCCCGCCTGGCGGCGAAAAGCCGTTCACGGAGGCGATGATGACGGACCAGGTGACCAAGGGCCGTTATCTCGCAACCATCGCCCACTGCATGGAGTGCCACACTCCGTTCGGCGAGCGTGGCCGCGACTTTGCCAACCGGCTCGGCGCCGGCGGGGCTGAATTTCCCGGCCCGTGGGGCACTTCGGTGTCGCGCAACATCACCTCGAGCAAGGCCAAGGGGCTCGGCAACTGGACCGACGCCGAAATCAAGCGAGCCATCACGCAGGGCGTCAGCCGGGACGGCGGCAAGCTCAAGCCGCCGATGGGCTACGGCTATTATGCCAAGATGACCGAGGCCGATCTCGATGCCGTTGTTGCCTGGCTGCGGACCGTTCCGGCCAAGGACTGATGCCCTTCTTTTGGCTGGTTCGGAGCCTTATATCGGCGGTGACTCTCAACGTGTCACGCCCGGCCATAGCCGTTCGAGGAACGGCGTTCTAGAGAGCGCCTATGCGTCGGGTATCCATGTCTTGCTTTTTACGAAGTCGTGGATGGCCGGGACAAGCCCGGCCATGACTGGTTGGGCCTACTCGATGCGTCTCCTCGTTGCTCTCGTT
>CAZNTY010000071.1:0-4758 GCA_964576085.1 uncultured Undibacter sp.
CGGCGCACGACCACCAAGGACGGCGCGCCAGCAAAGGAGGTCGAGAGCAAGACCACTCTCGAGCGCGGGCAGCTGCGCATGGACCCGGAACGGCATACCTGCACCTGGAAAGGCGAGCCGGTGACCCTGACCGTCACCGAATTCCTGATCCTTCAGGCGCTGGCGCAGCGGCCGGGCGTGGTGAAAAGCCGCAACGCGCTGATGGATGCAGCCTACGACGATCAGGTCTATGTCGACGATCGCACGATCGACAGCCACATCAAGCGCCTGCGCAAGAAATTCAAGCAGGCCGACGACGAATTCGAGATGATCGAAACGTTGTACGGCGTCGGCTATCGGTTCAAGGAAGCCTGAGGTTTACCGCTTCGACGCCCGATCGAACCGACTGCATGGCGCCGCGGTTTAGGGTAGAATATCGCTGCCACGAGGGGCGCGATCGCAACCCGACGGGGTTTGGACCAATTGCTCGATCGAACGTCGGAACTGCTCGCGAAGATCGTCGAGAGCGAAGGGCTCGATACGAATGAATCGATGCCTCGCGCGCGCCGCCATGTCGGCGGATGGTTGCGCGCGATCTGGCAGTTCGTCGTCAATCAAAGCTCCTCGAGCCTTACCCGCCGCATCGTCTTTCTCAATCTTGCCGGCCTGATCGCACTGCTGACCGGCGTTCTTTATCTTTCGCAATTCCGCGCCGGGCTGATCGACGCGCGGGTGCAGAGCCTTCTGGTGCAAGGCGAGATCATCGCCGGTGCCATTGCCGGTTCGGCCACCGTCGAGAACGAGGCGATCACCATCGATCCGGAACGGCTGCTCGAACTGCAGGCGGGCGAAAGCTACGGCCCGAGCGACGAGGCATTGTCCGGCATCGAATTTCCAATCAACCCCGAACGGGTCGCGCCGGTGCTGCGGCGGCTGATCTCGCCGACCAAGACCCGCGCCCGTATCTACGACCGCGACGGCGTGCTGATCATCGACAGCCGCAGTCTGTACGGGCGCGGTGACGTGCTGCGGTTCGACCTGCCCGCGCCTGACGCGGCAAAGCCGGGCCTGGTGGAGCGCGCCTATATCGCGGTGCGACGCTGGTTCGGGCGCGGCGACCTGCCGATCTATAAGGAGCTCGGCCCCGAGAACGGCCGCGGTTATCCGGAGGTCGCCGAAGCTCTGAATGGCCACGATGCCAGCCGGGTGCGCGTCAACGACCGCGGCGAGGTTATCGTGTCGGTGGCGATTCCGGTGCAACGTTTCCGCGCGGTGCGCGGCGCGCTGATGCTGTCGACCCAGGGTGCCGACATCGACGACATGGTCGAGGCCGAGCGGCTCGCCATCGTCAAGGTGTTCCTGGTTGCGGCGGTGGTGATGATCGTGCTGTCGATGCTGCTCGCCGGCACCATCGCCGGCCCGGTGCGGCGCCTCGCCGATGCCGCCGAGCGCGTGCGGCGGCGCATCCGCAGTCGCGTGGAGATTCCGAACTTCACCGGACGCCGCGACGAGATCGGACATCTCTCGGGCGCGTTGCGCGAGATGACCGACGCGCTGTATTCGCGCATCGAGGCGATCGAGAGCTTCGCCGCCGACGTCGCGCATGAACTGAAAAATCCGCTGACCTCGCTGCGCTCGGCGGTAGAGACCCTGCCGCGCGTCAAGTCGGAGGAAAGTCGTCAGCGGCTACTCGCCGTGATCGTCCACGACGTCAAGCGACTCGATCGCCTGATTTCAGATATCTCCGATGCAAGCCGTCTCGATGCTGAGCTGCAGCGCCAGGAGGCCGCGCAGGTCAACGTCGCGAAGCTCGCCGAGGCACTGGTATCGGTCGACAACGAGGTGCGCCGAGACGGCGTGACGGTGAAACTCGCGTTTGAGGGCGGTGGGCCTGATCGTTTTACAGTATCGGGCTACGACTCGCGGCTCGGCCAGGTGATCAGCAATCTCGTCGACAACGCGCGTTCGTTCTCGCCGCCCGGTGGCATCGTGCGGCTCACTGTCCGCCGCCTGCGCAAGGACATCGAGATCGTCGTCGATGATGACGGACCGGGCGTGCGGCCGGACGCGATCGAAAAGATCTTCGAGCGGTTCTATACCGACCGGCCGGAGCAGGGTTTCGGCCAGAACTCGGGCCTGGGTCTGTCGATCTCGAAGCAGATCGTCGAGGCGCATGGCGGCACCATCCGGGTCGAGAACCGCACGGCGCCCGGTGGGCCTGGCGAAGAGCCGCGCGTTCTTGGTGCGCGCTTCATCGTGCGGCTGCCGGCCGCGTGACCGGCAGAGACACGACACCGGGCTGATGGAGAACGCACCGACCATCCATGCGACCGCGGTCCTTGTCGGCGCCGAGGCGCTGCTGATCCGCGGCGCGGCCGGCAGCGGCAAGTCCCGGCTGGCGCTCAGGCTGTTGCAATCGGCCATGCTGCCGCTCACGCGTCTGGTCGGCGACGACCGCGTTCACGTCGAACCTGCCGGCGGCCGCCTGCTGGTTCGCCCGGCCCCCGGGCTGGCCGGCCTGATCGAGGTCCGCGGCCTCGGCATCTGCAGGATGTCGTTCGAGCCCGTGGCCGTGGTCGGGCTGATCGTCGACCTTGCCGCGCATGTCGACCGGCTGCCCGACGCCGCGGCGCTTGAAACCTGCATTTACGGGGTCAGCCTGCCCCGATTGGCCACGCCGCCGGACAGCGATCCCTTGCCCCTCTTGTTGACGGTTCTGGCCGGCCGGCGCCATTTGACCGGGAGGACAGCTTGCGCTACCTCCGCCTGCCCCCGGTTGGGAAAAAGTAACCATAATCGGCCTAAATAGGCCTATGCGGCAGCCATCCGAGCCTGTTCTTGATCTGTACTCCCGCAGCGCAACATCGTCCCTATATAGGGAGAAAGGCCCTTGCGCCCGAGCCTTGGATGGACATGATGGGCGTCCTTTCGTGCGGCGCACCCAGCGTTCCGAGGGTGACGCCCGCGAGGAGCGTGTAATGATCGGCCTCGTATTGGTTACCCATGGCAAGCTCGCGACCGAGTTTCGTTCCGCTCTGGAACACGTCGTGGGACCCCAGCGGCAGATCGAGGCCATTACCATCGGCCCCGATGACGACGTCGATCAGTGCCGCAAGACGATCATCGACGCGGTGAAGCGGGTCGACAGCGGCCAGGGCGTCGCCATCCTCACCGACATGTTCGGGGGCACGCCGTCCAACCTGGCAATTTCCGTGATGAGCCAGCCGAAGGTCGAGGTGCTGGCCGGCATCAATCTGCCGATGCTGATCAAGCTCGCCAAGGTGCGGGAAACCTGCCCGCTCGAACAGGCGGTCGCCGCCGCCCAGGATGCTGGCCGTAAATACTGTACCATCGCCAGCCGCGTTCTCACCGGGAAATGAGCGGCCCCGCTCAATCGGGCAGCAACCCATCCAGAGCCGCCGAGGACGCCATCACGCGCGTCGTCGAGATCGTCAACAAGAAGGGCCTGCACGCCCGCGCCTCGGCGAAATTCGTTCAGCTCGCCGAGCAATTCAAATCCACCGTCACCGTGACCCGCGGAAATGAAACCGTCGGCGGCACCTCGATCATGGGCCTGATGATGCTCGCCGCCGGCCCGGGCACGCTGGTGACCGTCAAGGCCAGTGGGCCGGACGCGATCGACGCGATGGAGGCCCTTTGCGACCTCGTCGGCAGCGGCTTCGGCGAGGACGAATAACAGGGCCCAGTGGGCTCCAACCTACATAAAGGATTCTTTATATACGGATTGCGAGCTCCGGGCACGCCTGCTATAGGCCACGCGTATTTCCGCCGTACGCGCAGTGAAGGACCGCCATGAACGTCGCCATCAAGCCGCAACCCGCCTCCGAATACATCGTCAAGGACATCGGCCTTGCCGAGTTCGGCCGCAAGGAAATCGCCATCGCCGAGACCGAAATGCCCGGCCTGATGGCCACGCGCGAGGAATACGGCCAATCGCAGCCGCTCAAGGGCGCGCGCATCGCCGGCTCGCTGCACATGACGATCCAGACCGCAGTGCTGATCGAGACGCTGAAGGCGCTCGGCGCCGACGTGCGCTGGGTGTCGTGCAACATCTATTCGACGCAGGACCATGCCGCCGCGGCGATCGCCGCCGCCGGCACGCCGGTGTTCGCCGTCAAGGGCGAGAGCCTGAAGGACTACTGGGACTATACCCGCAAGCTGTTCGAGTGGCACGGCGGCGGTGTGCCGAACATGATCCTCGATGACGGTGGCGACGCCACGCTGTTCGTGCATCTTGGGGTGCGCGCCGAAAGCGGGGACACCGCCTTCCTCGACAAGCACTCGTCCGAAGAAGAGGAAATCCTGTTCGCGCTGATCAAGCGCACGCTGAAGGAGAAGCCGAAGGGCTGGTTCGGCGAAATCGCCAAATCAATCCGGGGCGTGTCGGAAGAGACCACGACCGGTGTGCACCGCCTCTACGTGATGCAGCGCGAGGGCAAGCTGCTGTTCCCCGCGATCAACGTCAACGACAGCGTCACCAAATCGAAGTTCGACAATCTCTACGGCTGCCGCGAGTCGCTGGTCGACGGCATCCGCCGCGGCACCGACGTGATGATGGCCGGCAAGGTGGCGATGGTCGCGGGTTTCGGCGACGTCGGCAAGGGCTCGGCGGCCTCGCTGCGCCAGGCCGGCTGCCGCGTGATGGTGTCGGAGGTCGATCCGATCTGCGCGCTGCAGGCGGCGATGGAAGGCTACGAGGTCACGACGATGGAGGACGCGGTGAAGCGCGCCGACATCTTCGTCACCGCGACCGGCAAC
>CAZNTY010000072.1:0-14772 GCA_964576085.1 uncultured Undibacter sp.
GATCGAGTTTCTGGTCGTTGCCGATCACACGGGCAACCTCGGGCATCACGGCGAAGGTCGTCGTCTCGGTCTGCGCTGCGCAGCCGGTGACGACAATCTGCGACTGCGGCCGCTCACGCTTGAGCCTGCGGATGGTCTGCCGGGCCTGGCGGACCGCCTCGCTCGTCACCGCGCAGCTATTGATGACGACGGTGTCGCCCGGAACACCTTCTGCCACGCGACGGATCACTTCGGACTCATAAGCGTTGAGCCGGCAACCGAAGGTAACGACCTCGATGTTCCCGTGGCTCATGTCACCGCTTTCTCGAACAATGCGGGATCGAACTTGCCGGCAAACTCGAACTCCGCCAGTCCGGTCATCAGCACGTGGTCGTCGCGCTCGCGCCATTCGATCGTCAGGTCGCCGCCCGGCAGGGTCACTATCACTTTGCGATTCGTGCGCTTGAGCCGCGCAGCGGCAACCGCCGCGGCGCAGGCGGCCGAGCCGCACGCCTTGGTCAGCCCGGCGCCGCGCTCCCAGGTGCGGATCACGATATGGTCGCGCGAGACGATATGGGCAAGCGTGATGTTGGCGCGTTCCGGAAACATCGGGTGATTTTCGAGCAGCGGGCCGAAGCGATGCAGGTCATAGGCGCTGACGTCGTCGACCCAGAACACCGCATGGGGGTTTCCCATATTGACGACCGAGGGCGAATGCAGGACCGGCTTATCGATCGGCCCGATCTGCAATTCGATGGCGCGGGTGTCGCGGAATTCCTCGGCCAGCGGAATCTCGTTCCAGGCAAACCGCGGCCTACCCATGTCGACGGTGAAGGTGCCGTCCGGATTGCGGGTGCAGTTGAGCAACCCGGCGCTGGTTTCGAAGGTCAGCGACGACTTGTGGCTCTCGCCCGCAACCAGCGAGGCGACACAGCGCATGCCGTTGCCGCAGGCGCCCGCCTCCGAGCCGTCATTATTGTAGATTCGGATAAAGGCGTCGGTGCCCGGCGTGCGCGGCGGATAGAGCGCCATCAACTGATCGTAGGGCGCGCCCGCGGGCTGCGCCACCGCGCGCGCGTCGGCAGCGCTGATCCTGCCGTCGGAATCCCGGCGCATGTCGACAATGACGATTTCATTGCCGATGCCGTTCATCTTCACGAAAGGATGATTGGCCAATGCACTCAAGGACGCGCTCGCCTGCCCGACTTTCGACCGGTTTATATGGTGAATTGGCGGAGCTTGACCAGTGGCCGTGCTAAGCTGGCGCTTTCAGGCTAGGAATCGCGGCACGGAGCAACGACTTGATCGCGCGCTTGATTGGATTGGCCTTGGCTGCGCTCATATGTTCTGCCGCACCGGCTCTGGCGCAGCGAACCGGGCCCCATTTTGATTCGCCTTCGCCGCTCAAGCCGGACGACGCATTCGGCGAAGACGTCACGCTGCCGGAGCGCACCATTATCTATTTCAGCGGAAATGGTCATTGGGACACCGCTTTTGAAACGCTGCTCGATGCTTTCGCCTCGCTCAAGGACTACACTGACAAGCAGGACATCAAGCCCAGCGGCAATCCGATGACGATCTATACGCAGACCGACGACAGCGGCTTCAAGTTCCTTGCCGCCGTTCCGATTGCCGAGACGCCGAAGGATCCGCCGAAAGGCGACATTGCCGTCGGCAAGACGCCGTCGGGCCGCGCGCTGAAGTTCACGCATCGCGGCAGCTACGAATCGATGGACACCACCTACGAAGCGATCACCAACTTCCTCGACGACCGTCAGCTCGATGCCCGCGACATGTTCATCGAGGACTACGTCGGCGGCCCGTTGAAGGCCGGCGATAGTGAACTCGTCGTCGACATCTATGTGCCGTTGAAATGACCATGCGCCATCTTCTGCAAGCCGCCGTCGCTGCCGCCGTCTTCATCATGCCCGTTCACGCCGCGCTGGCGCTCGACAAGACCATCACCGTCACCGGTGAAGCGACGACCGCGGTGATGCCCGACCAGGCGATGATCCGCATCGGCGTCATGAGCCAGGGCAAGACGGCGCGCGAGGCGACCGACGCCAATGCCAAGGACATGAACGCCGTGATCGAGGCCATCAAAGCCGCCGGCGTCGAGGACCGCGACATCCAGACGGCCCGCCTGTCATTGCAGCCGCAATTCGAGCAGGCCAAGACCGGCGGCAACCGCCTTACCGGCTTCCGCGCCAGCAACGATCTCAATGTCAGGCTGCGCGAGATCGAAAGGCTGCCGGGGTTGCTCGACCGGGCCGTCGCGGCCGGCGCCAACGAAATTTCAGGCATCGACTTCACGGTGTCGGATTACTCGAAGCGGCTCGACGATACACGCGCGGCGGCGATCGCCGATGCCGGCCGCAAGGCGGAGATCTTCGCCAAGGCTGCGGGTCTCGTCGTCGGTCGCGCCATCACCATCAGCGAGGAAGGCGCCCCGCCGGGCCGTCCGGTGCCGATGATGCGCGCCACAGCGGTCCCGCCGGTTGCACCGGGCGAACAGACGCTGCGCGCGGCCGTGACGGTGACCTACGAGTTGACGCAATAAGCGGGTGCACGGCCGGATCGCTTGACTCGGCCAAGGCCGGTCCCTAGGGTCCGGCCCGTTCTCGCCAGAGACGCAGATTATCGACGCGCCGACCGGTCCGCAGAGGCCGGAGGCAACCGCCCGACAGCGCGATGCGCCCTCGGGCGCAAGCTGCGTTTGAGGTTTAGGAATGTTCGAGGCGCTGTCAGAGAAACTGAACGGAATTCTCGACCGGCTGACCCGGCGCGGCGCGCTGGGCGAGGCCGACGTCGAGGCGGCGCTGCGCGAAATCCGCCGCGCGCTGCTCGAGGCCGACGTGGCGCTCGACGTCGCGCGCGCCTTTACCGAACAGGTGAAGCAGCGTGCGGTCGGCGTCGAGGTGCTCAAGTCGGTGACGCCCGGCCAGATGGTCGTCAAGATCGTGCACGACCAGCTTATCGAGACGCTCGGCGCCGAGGGCCAGTCTATCGACCTCAATGCCGCGCCGCCGGTCGCGATCATGATGGTCGGCCTGCAGGGCTCGGGCAAGACGACCACCACCGCCAAGCTCGCCCGCCGGCTTGCCGACCGTTATGGCAAGAAGGCTCTGATGGCCTCGCTCGACGTGCGTCGGCCGGCGGCGATGGAGCAGCTGGCGGTGCTCGGCCGAGATGCGCAAATCGACACGCTGCCGATCGTCGCCGGACAGGCACCGGCGCAGATCGCCAGGCGCGCGCTCGAAGCCGGCCGGCTCGGAGGTTATGACGTGGTGTTGCTCGATACCGCGGGCCGCACCACGCTCGACGACGAGATGATGAACGAGGCGGCCGAGGTGAAGCGGGCCGCCACGCCACACGAAGTTCTGCTCGTTGCGGATGCCCTCACCGGCCAGGACGCCGTCAATCTGGCGCGCGCGTTCAATGAACGCGTCGGCCTCACCGGCATCGTGCTCACCCGCGTCGACGGCGACGGCCGCGGCGGCGCCGCGCTGTCGATGCGCGCCGTCACCAGCAAGCCGATCAAGCTGATCGGCACCGGCGAAAAGCTCGACGCGCTGGAGGAGTTCGACCCCGCCCGCATCGCCGGCCGTATCCTCGGCATGGGCGACGTGGTGGCGCTGGTCGAGAAGGCGGCCGCGACAATCGACGCCGAGAAGGCGATGCGGGCCGCCGAGAAGATGCGCAAAGGACAGTTCGACCTGGCCGACCTGCGCGAGCAGCTCGCCCAGATGCAAAAAATGGGCGGCATCGGCGGACTGATGGGCATGCTGCCCGGCATCGCCAAGATGAAAAGCCAGATCGCCAATGCCGGGCTGGACGAGAACATCCTCAAGCGGCAGATGGCGATCATCGATTCGATGACGCCGCAGGAGCGGCGCAACCCCGATATCCTCAAGGCGAGCCGCAAGAAGCGGATCGCCGCAGGCTCCGGCACTTCGCCGGAGCAGATCAACAAGCTCCTGAAGATGCACCGTGGCATGGCCGACATGATGAAGGCGATGGGCGGCGGCAAACGCGGCCCGCTCGCCGGACTCGGCCAGATGATGGGCTTCGGCGGCGGCATGCCGTCAATGGAGGAGATGAAGAAGGTTGCCGAGCAGGCGCAGCAGGGCGGCCAACTGCCGGCCGGCGCGCCTGGTCTTCCCAAGCTGCCACCCAATTTTCCGGGACTGCCGGGTGGCGCGGGCCTTCCCGGTCAGTTTCCCGGACTTGGCGGAAAATTTCCCGGACCTGGCGGACTGCCGGGGTTTGGAAAGAAGAAATGAGCGTCCGAATGAATCTCTCACTTGTCCCGGGCGCAGTGCATCACGGAGTGATGCACTGCAGACCCGGGACCTTCACAAGCTCTGAGCCCGTAACGGTCCCGGATCTGCGGTGCGGCATTTCACGCCGCACCGCGTCCGGGACAAGCAACTAACCGAAAGGACAACTGACAATGCTAGTGATCCGCATGGCCCGCGCCGGAACCAAAAAGCGGCCGGTCTACCACATCGTCGTCGCCGACAAGCGTTCCCCGCGCGACGGCCGTTTCATCGAGCGGCTCGGCCACTTCAATCCGCTGCTGCCGAAGGACAAGACCGAGCGGCTGGTGCTCGATCTCGAAAAGGTCAAAAGCTGGATAAAGAAGGGCGCGCAGCCGTCGGACCGCATTCTGCGCTTCCTCGACGCAGCCGGCATCGCCAAGCGGCCGAAGCGCAACAATCCCGAGAAGGCGATCCCCCGCAAGGAACGCAAGGCGAAAGAAGAGGCGGCGAAGGCTGCGGCCGGCGCGCCTGCCAAACCGGCCGAAGCCCCGGCGGCAAGCTGATCGCGCAGGCCATGCCCGGGCGCGTCATCGTCGCCCGCGTCGGCGCCCCGCATGGCGTGCGCGGCGAGGTCAGGCTGTGGTCCTTTACGCAGGACCCGATGGCAGTCGCGAATTACGGGCCGCTGGAAACTCAGGACGGCTCCCGGCGTTTCGAGATCGAGGCGGTTCGTGCGGCCAGGGACCATCTGGTCGCACGCATCAAGGGCGTAAGCGATCGCGACGCCGCACAGGCGCTCACCAATATCGATCTCTACGTGCCGCGTGAGCGGTTGCCGGCGATCGAAGATGAGGACACCTTTTATTACTCCGATCTCGTCGGCCTCGACGCGGTCAACGAAGCCGGCGCGCGGATCGGCACCGTGTATGCAGTGCACGATTTCGGCGCTGGCGCGGTGATCGAGATTACGACACTCGACGGCGGCGAGACGTTGATGCTGCCGTTCACTGCGGCGACCGTGCCGAACGTCGATCTCGATGCGAAGCGCATCGTGGTTAGGCCGCCGGCCGAGGTCGAGGCAAAGGACGAGTGACGATGTGGCGCGCATCGGTTCTCACCATTTTCCCGGAGATGTTTCCCGGCCCGCTCGGCGCCAGCCTCGCCGGCAAGGCGCTGACCTCCAAGCTGTGGTCCCTCGACGTGGTCGACATCCGCGCGCATGCGACCGACAGGCATCGCACTGTCGATGACACGCCGGCTGGCGGCGGACCCGGCATGGTGATGAAGGCCGACGTGCTTGCCCATGCCATCGACGCTCTTCCTGCCGACAGGCGCGCCCGCCTGCTGATGAGTCCTCGCGGCGCGCCGCTGACGCAACAGCGGGTCAGAGAGCTCGCCGCCGGCCCCGGCGCCGTGGTCGTCTGCGGGCGGTTTGAGGGCGTCGACGAGCGGCTGATCGAGGGCCGCGGGCTGGAGGAGATTTCGCTCGGCGACTTTATCCTGTCGGGCGGCGAGCCGGCGGCGATCGCGCTGCTCGATGCTTGCGTGCGCCTCATCCCGGGCGTGATGGGCAAGGAAGCCTCCGCGGCCGAGGAGAGTTTCGCCGATGGCCTGCTCGAATACCCCCAGTTCACCAAGCCGCCGGTCTGGGAGGGCCGGGCGATCCCCGACGTGCTGCTGTCGGGCGACCATGCTCGGATCGCGGCCTGGCGACGGGCCGAGGCGGAACGGCTGACCCGCGAACGGCGACCGGACCTCTGGGCAAAATATCAGGGCAAGAAAAAGCGTTAGCCGGCGCGGTCTCCGGGCTTGCCCCGCCATAACAAGCCAAAGGGCCCGCCCCAAAATCTTCAAATAACCGGGGTTTTTGCAGGGTGACAAGTCCAGCCATATCGTCTAGAAGCTCGCCCGAACCCATTCAGATCGCAGCGAAGGACCGCGCGCCGGATGCTGGCGCCGCCGACGGAGATTGAGCCATGAACGTCATTCAGGACATCGAACGGGAACAGGTCGCAAAACTGTCCGCCGGCAAGGACATTCCGGATTTCGAGCCGGGCGACACCGTGCTGGTCAACGTCAAGGTGGTCGAAGGCGACAAGAGCCGCGTGCAGGCTTACGAGGGCGTTTGCATCGGCCGCTCCGGCCACGGCCTCAACGAGAGCTTCACGGTACGCAAGATTTCCTACGGCGAGGGCGTCGAGCGCGTGTTCCCGCTGTACTCGCCGATGATCGACTCGATCAAGCTGGTGCGCCGCGGCAAGGTGCGCCGCGCCAAGCTCTATTACCTGCGCGGCCTGCGCGGCAAGAAAGCGCGCATCACCGAGGGCACGGGCCACGGCGGCGGCGAGGCCACGGCGGCCGAGCCGGCGGAAGCCGGCGCGAAGTAAGTCGCCGCGCGCGGCTGAGCGCCAAGGGCCGCATTGCGGCCCTTTTCATTTCTGCAGCACGCCTTCGTTGTCGCCGCGCCAGCCAGGCGCTATATAGATTTTATGACTTCCAAAGTGCGGCGGATCATTCTGGCGGATCACATCCGGTTGCCGGGTCGCTTCTTCGGCCGGTTGACCGCGGTGCAGGTCGGCCTTTGACGCGCGGCGCCGGCGCGGCCGGCATGCAAACCCGTCATCCGCTAACTCTCAGCAAATCATCGAGCCATGAAACCGCAAACGCTTTACGACAAGATCTGGAACGACCATCTGGTGTCCGAAGATTCGGACGGCACCGCGCTGATCTATATCGATCGCCATCTGGTGCACGAAGTCACCTCGCCGCAGGCCTTTGAAGGATTACGCGCGGCGGGCCGGAAGGTTCATGCGCCGGAGAAGACGCTGGCGGTCGTCGACCACAACATCCCGACCTCCGACCGCAGCAAGCCAAACCCTGATCCCGAGAGCGCCGAGCAGATCGCCGTCATGGCGCAGAATGCGAAGGACTTCGGCATCGAGTACTACAACGAGTTCGACAAGCGGCAGGGCATCTTCCACATCATCGGTCCCGAGCAGGGCTTTACCCTGCCTGGCACGACCATCGTCTGCGGCGATAGCCACACCGCGACTCACGGCGCGTTCGGCGCGCTGGCCTATGGCATCGGCACCTCCGAGGTGGAGCACGTGCTTGCGACGCAGACGCTGATCCAGAAGAAGTCGAAGAACATGCGTGCCGTCGTCGACGGCAAGCTGCCGGACGGCGTCACCGCGAAAGACATCATTCTTTCCATCATCGGCGAGATCGGCACTGCCGGCGGCACCGGCTACGCACTGGAATATGCCGGCGAGGCAATCCGCGCGCTGACCATGGAGGGGCGGATGACCGTCTGCAACATGTCGGTCGAAGGCGGCGCAAAGGCCGGATTCATCGCGCCCGATGAGAAGACTTACGCTTATCTCAAGGATCGCCCAAAAGCGCCGAAAGGCGAGGCCTGGGATGAGGCCATGCGCTACTGGGAAACGCTGCGCTCGGACGATGGCGCACACTTCGACCGCGAAATCCGGCTCGATGCTTCGAAACTGCCGCCGATCGTATCCTGGGGCACCAGCCCGGAGCAGGTCGTCTCGGTGACCGGTCGCGTGCCGGTACCATCCGAGATCGCCGACGAGAACAAGCGCATCGCCGCCGAGCGTTCGCTCGGCTACATGGGATTGAAAGGCGGCGAGAAGATCACCGACATCAAGATCGACCGGGTCTTCATCGGCTCCTGCACCAACGCCCGAATCGAAGATTTGCGCGCGGTGGCGCGCGTCGTCGATGGCAAAACCGTCAATGCCAGCGTATCGGCGATGATCGTGCCGGGCTCCGGCCTCGTAAAGCAGCAGGCCGAGGCCGAAGGACTCGACAAGATCTTCAGGGCCGCCGGCTTCGACTGGCGCGAGCCGGGCTGTTCAATGTGCCTGGCGATGAACCCCGATAAACTCAAGCCGGGCGAGCGTTGCGCCTCGACCTCGAATCGTAATTTCGAGGGACGGCAAGGCTACAAGGGCCGCACACACCTGGTGTCGCCGGCGATGGCAGCCGCCGCAGCGATTGCCGGGCATTTCGTGGACGTGCGGGAGTGGAAATAGGCAGGCGCCGCCGATACAGCGGCGCTATTGCCAATAACAGCGCATCTGCGGCGTCACCACCGGCCCGCTCGCACGATATTCCTTCGCCAGCCACGCATCGCAATGGCGCGTAGCGTAAGGACCGGGCGAGACGTGACGCGGATAGACCGTGATACTGGTACGGCGTTGCGCCGGACGTTCGCGCGAGCTACCGGTTTCGTCGGTCGCAGCCAGCGCACTGCCACCAATCGCGATCAGAGCAACCACACCCAGCAACTTACGAATAAACGACATGACGGCCCCCGGCTGGGACCATTTTACCACCGTGCGAAGGGATCGTGATAGCGGGAGGAGCGCGATGCCGAATAATAGCGGCGCTGCGCCGAATACTCGTGAGTGGCGGCGTGGTTATAGCCGGCCCCGTAGCTGGTGCTGTAGGTGTAGGTGACGCGCGGTGCGGTGTACCAGGCGGGCGGCGGACGATGACAGGCGTCCACGGCAAAGGCCGCCGATGCTGACACGCTGGTCAGCACCCCGACCGTCATGGCAACCGACAGAACCGAGCGAATTCGACGCATGTTACTACCCCTTCACTCGTCATTAACCATAATTTTGGCAGGAAAATCAGGGCTTAGTCAAGCACTTAACACAAGCCCGGCTTCGTGATCCGGACCTTGGTCGGGCGGCCTATTTTCAGCTAACAGCAGGTTTATGCCATCGGTCCCCTCCATTCCAGCAGCCTTGGCCCTGAACTGGCGTGACGTCACGGCGCCCTCGCTCGAAGATTTCGAAACGATGGCAATGCAGGCCTACGAACAGCTGCCCGGCGAATTTCGCGACTTGTGCGAGGGGCTGGTGATTCGGGTCGAGGATTTTCCGTCCGAAGATGTCGTCGATGACATGCAGCTCGACAACGAATTCGATCTCCTTGGCCTGTTCCAGGGCGTCGGCCTGCCGTTCCGTTCCGAAAGCGCGAGCGGCGAAATGCCGAACATGATCTGGCTCTATCGCCGTCCGATACTCGATTATTGGGCCGATCACGAGGACAGCCTCGGCGCGATCATCACCCATGTTCTGGTGCACGAGATCGGCCACCATTTCGGCCTGTCCGACGAAGACATGGCCGCAATCGAAGCGAGTGTCCGTTAACTATCTTGACGGCGAACAGGCCCTAGCGTCAACTCCACTCGCAATGCGCCGGTCAGGCGGCGCGAAATGGGGATGGACAATGAAACGTCTTATCATGGCAGCAATGTTGCTGGGTGGAATCGCCGTGCCGGCGTCCGCGGCTGAGGTGGTCTGGCAGGGCGATATGTACTTCATAACTGTATCCGCGGCTTGCAAGACAAAGGGCTTCAATGTCGGCTCGTACTACCGTTCCGAGTTCAAGCCCCGCAACCTCGGTGACAATGGACCAGACACGAAATTCTCGCTCGTAACCCAACGATCGGCGGTCGCGTATCATTGGACGGGTGCCGATTTTGGCAATGGAGCGATTCCGGGTAGCGGCATCGGCAGCACGGCTAACGCATTCAGCTTCACCAGCACGTTCACCGGTTCAGGCACTCTGCCCGCAGCCGCCAATATTACCCCGACGACCAGGTCGATAACGGTGACCGCAAAGATCGCCAACTTTTTCAATACAACTGGCTGCAACGTCACGCTCAAGGGCAACTTGGGCCAGCGTCTGGATTTGACTGACTGATACAGCAGGTATGATGAGCACGGCGCCGGTCAGAACCGGCGCCGCTTGCATGCGCGCATGGCGGCCCGGCGCCACCCTCTATTGACCCAGCCGCTGAACCTCTTATGACAAGCGCGACATCGTGCCTGTCTCGAGGATCGCACAATGGAAAGATTCACTACGCTTGAAGGCGTCGCCGCCCCGCTGCGGTTGATCAATGTCGACACCGACATGATCATCCCGAAGCAATACCTGAAAACGATCAAGCGGACCGGACTCGCCAAAGGCCTGTTCTCTGAGCAGCGCTACAACGACGACGGCAGCGAAAACCCCGACTTCGTGCTCAACAAGCCAGCCTACCGCAACGCCAAGATTCTCGTCGCGGGCGACAATTTCGGCTGCGGCTCCTCGCGCGAGCATGCGCCCTGGGCGCTGCTGGACTTCGGCATCCGCTGCGTGATCTCGACCTCGTTCGGCGACATTTTCTATAACAACTGCTTCAAGAACGGCATTCTGCCGATCCGCGTGTCGAAGCAAGATCTCGAGAAGCTGTTTGACGACGCCGATCGCGGCGCCAATGCGACGCTCACCATTGATCTTGAAAAGCAGGAAATCCACGGGCCGGACGGCGGCGTGGTGAAGTTCGACATCGATCCATTCCGCAAGCACTGTCTGCTCAATGGTCTCGATGACATCGGGCTCACCCAGCAGAAGAAGAGCAAGATCGAAAATTACGAGACAAGGGCCGCCACGGCGCGGCCCTGGGTTTAAAGCTGCCTACCTAAAAGGACTTTCACGGAGTACGGACGATCGCGTCCGCGATCGCCACGGTGCGGCGCGCCATCTCGGCATGCAGACGCTCGACCATGCGGCCGTCGAGCGACACCACGCCTTTGTTTTTGTTCTCCGGCAGATCAAACGCAGCGATGATCTTGCGCGCTTGCGCGACCTCCTCCGCCGTCGGTGAAAAGATACGGTTGCAAGCCTCGATCTGATTCGGATGAATCAGCGTCTTGCCGTCGAAGCCGAGCTCGACACCCTGCACGCATTCCGCAGCAAAGCCATCTGCATTGCCGAGATCATTATAGACGCCGTCGAGAATATCGATGCCGTAGGTGCGTGCTGCCGCGACGCAGATCGACAGCCAAGCCAGCATCGGCGCACGGCCGGGCACCAAGCGCGCCCGGGTTTCCTTGGCGAGATCGTTGGTGCCCATGATGAAGCCGGCGAGCCTTGATTCGGAATCGCGCGCTTCCGCAGCGATCGACAGGATATTGAAGACCGCCAGAGGCGTTTCAATCATGGCCCAGACGCGGGTCTTGTGGTCGGTACCCATGTCGAGCAGCCGACGGCCGACCAGCTCCAGCACGTCCGGGCTCGACACTTTCGGCAGCACGATAGCGTCCGGCCCAACATGTGCCGCAGCGGCAAGATCGTCGGCATGCCAGGGCGTATCGACACCGTTGACGCGGATGAACACCTCGCGCGCTCCGAAGCCTCCGGCTTTCACCGCGGCGGCCACCTGATCGCGTGCTGTCTCCTTGGCGTTCGGCGCGACCGAATCCTCAAGATCGAGGATGACGCCGTCGGCCGGCAGCGTCCTTGCTTTGTCCAGCGCGCGGGCATTGGAGCCGGGCATATAGAGGACACTGCGGCGGGGACGGATCGTCATGCGGCCATCTTCAGATGACGGCGGACGTGGATCAAGCCCGCTATTGATCTTTCAGGATCCGATAAAGCTGGAAGCGATCGCCATCCGCGACCAGCCGAAGTCGGTCCGGGTCGGGGTTCGGCGCCTCGTCCTCCGTAAACAGCACATAGAGATAATCGAACTTGGTCCAGTTCTTCCAGTAAGCCGGCACGGTCGGCGGCGCCATGTCTTCCGCAACCAGCAGCAACTGCGACACCAAAGGCGGCGTGCCGTCATGTGTATCGACGTAATCCCGGTACTCGGGCTTCACGTGTAGCACTTGCTTGCCGACCACCGTAAAGGCCGTGGTAACCAGCGCCGAACGCTCGATCATGGCGATGCAGGCAGCGTGGACTAGACCAAGATCGCGCACGTCGTCGCCCGCCGTCGAGCGGTCCGCGTAAGCGACGAAGACCTTGGAGCCGGGGACGATCCGCCGCACGGATGAACGGAATTCGCTGGTCGAATCCGACAGGCTCGACCAGTTGAGGTCGATCTCGATCAGGCGCCCACCGATCAGGATGACTAGCACCGCGATGAAGCCACGCCGCACCAGCCGGCGACGCAACTCGAGGTCGCCACAAGCGAACGCCATGAAGGCGATGCCGATCGGCACCCGCTGGTCGGCCATATAGGTTTCGAACATGATGCGTGGCAGCGCGAGGTAGATGATCGTGCCGACGATCAGCAGCACGTAGACCAGCGGATGAAACCGTAGCACGCGATGGCGGATCGCCCAGACCGACGCCACGACGACGATACCGATCAGAAGAAATGCGGCGATGTCGGAATAGTCGAGCACGATGTAGAGCAGCCCGTCGATCTTGCCGCGCTGGTCCCAATACGTCGCCGCGATCAGCTTCATGGTCGGGCTGACGTAAAGCAGCGGCGCTGCAGCCAGGAACGGCAGACCACTGGCGACGAAATCGACGACGCGCGGCGGCCAGGGTTCGTTGCGCCGCTCCCACAGCCGCAGAATCTCGAACGACAGGATGCCGATGCCGTAGATGCCGAGCGCCGACAGATGACAGAAAAAAATCGCCAGCACAAAACCGGTCGATGCCACGATCCGGAGCGGCCACGGCCGCTCGCGTAATACGACCCATGCCGCCAGCGCCCATAGGGCGAGACCGATGCCGCATAGGTAGTTCATCAGGCCGACAAGGAACATGTAGCTGTAGAGCAGCGGGAACGCCGCGAGGGGCAACAATGACCAGCGGCCGATCAGCACGCGATTGAGCGCCAGCGTGCCGGAGATGATCAGCGCGAACATCAGCACAATAAAAATCTGGCCCGCGAGATAGACGCTCATGATGCGTGCGAGCGGCGGCACCACGAGGTCCATCGTCAGATTTGGAATCACCTGCCAGTCGATCTGGTAGAATTGAGCGAGCAGCGGTTTCCGCTCGAGATTGGCGATCACGAACATCCGCGCCAGATGATTGATATAGTCGGAAATTGGCGGCAGCGGGTGAGTCCAGACCGGCACCGAGATCAGCAGCGTGCAGACCAGGAACAGCACGAAGACCTGGGCGCCGGAAAAGCCGGATACGCGGCGCGGCTCAGGCGGGACCTTGGCGGGTTTAGCCGGTTTCGGGGGTGTCCTTGTCAGCATCGCGCGCGCAGGTCCTCGAGCCGGCGGCCAGCGCCGCGGAGAATCGGTTGCGGCTGATTATGCACCCGATAGCTGAAGCGGCCATGAATGCGCGTTAAAAAAGCCATGCCACCGGTTAACTCCAAGCCCCGCCGATTTGCCAACAGCATTACGGCCTGATTGTGTAAACCAGAAACCTTCTTGGACTATCCGCAATGCCTTTTCCGCATCAGTTGATCGAGGGATATCGGGCGTTCCTGGCCGGCCGGTTGCGCGCCGAACAGGACCGCTACCGCGAGTTGGCGGAGGTCGGCCAGTCGCCGCAGGTGATGGTGATCGCCTGCTGCGATTCGCGCTGTTCGCCGGAGATGATCTTCAACGCCCGGCCGGGCGAGCTGTTCATCGCCCGCAACATCAGCGGCCTAGTGCCGCCCTACACTCCGGACGGCGCCCAGCGCGCGGTCTCGGCGTCGCTCGAATTCGCCGTGCAGGCCCTGAAGGTCAAGCACATCGTCGTGCTCGGCCATGCGCAATGTGGCGGCATTCGCGCCTATGCCGAAGAGGCCGCTCCGCTGTCGCCGGGTGACTTCATCGGCCACTGGATGGAGCTGATCGAGCCGGCGGCGAAGATGGTCGGGCCACGCGGCGACATTCCGTTCGAGGACTACCTGAGCCGGCTCGAACAGGCATCGGTGGCTGCGACGCTCGACAACCTGATGACGTTTCCCTGCGTCCGCATCCTGGTGGAGCGCGGCCGCCTCACTCTGCATGGCGCCTATTTCGGCGTCGCGACGGGCCGGCTATCGGTCCGCGACGAGACAACCGGCGAATTCAAGCAGGTGGCGGCGGACGATTACGCCCGGCTGTTTTCAACCGCGCGCTTCTAGGCCGCCTTGCGCTTGGCCTCGATCAGCTTGCGATTGATCAGTGCCTCGGCGATCTGCACGGCATTGAGGGCGGCGCCCTTGCGCAGGTTGTCAGATACCACCCAGATCTGCAGGCCATTCTCAACCGTCGCGTCCTCGCGGATGCGGCTGATATAGGTTGCGTCCTCACCGACGCATTCGTACGGCGTCACGTAGCCGCCGTTCTCGCGCTTGTCGATCACGAGGCAGCCCGGCGCCTTGCGCAGGATATCGCGCGCCTCATCGGCCGACAGCGGCCTCTCGAACTCGATATCGACGGCCTCCGAATGTCCGACGAACACCGGGACACGCACGCAGGTCGCGGTCAGCTTGATCTTGGGATCGAGAATCTTCTTGGTCTCGACCACCATCTTCCACTCTTCCTTGGTGTAGCCGTCGTCCATGAAGACGTCGATGTGCGGAATGACGTTGAACGCGATCCGCTTGGTGAACTTCTTGGCCTCGATCTCGTCGAGCGTGAAAACCGACTTGGTCTGCGAGAACAGCTCGTCCATCGCATCCTTGCCGGCGCCCGACACCGATTGATAGGTGGCGACGACGACCCGCTTGATGGTCGCGGCGTCGTGCAGCGGCTTGAGGGCGACGACAAGCTGCGCGGTCGAG
>CAZNTY010000073.1:0-2533 GCA_964576085.1 uncultured Undibacter sp.
CCCTGCATCTCCTCGAGCTTGAGTTGGCCATCGCGGGCGCGCCGGCCGAAATCGGCAATGGTCTTCTCGATGGTGGCGAGCGACATGGCGTCGGCATCGCGCACCACCGGCACGACCAGGCCGCGCTCGGTGCCGACCGCGATCCCGATGTGGTAATAGTTCTTGTAGACGAGATCGGTGCCGTCGATCTCGGCGTTGACCTCGGGGATGTCCTTCAGCGCCTGCACGCAGGCCCGCGTGAAGAAGCCCATGAATCCCAGTTTGATGCCGTGCTTCTTCTCGAACAGGTCCTTGTAGTCGTTTCGCATGCGCATGATCGCGCTCATGTCGACCTCGTTGTAGGTCGTGAGCATCGCCGCGGTGTTCTGCGCATCCTTCAGGCGGCGCGCGATGGTCTGCCGCAGCCGCGTCATCGGCACGCGCTCTTCGCGCGCAGCGTCATCGGCTGGCGACGGCGCCCGCATCTGCACCGGTGCGGTCGAGGGCACCGGCGTGGGCGACGCGGCCGCGCGCTCGATCGCCGCCATCATGTCGCCTTTGGTGACCTGGCCGCGCCGGCCGGAGCCTTCGACGCTCGCGGGATCGATGCCGGTTTCGGCCGCCATCTTACGCACCGACGGTGGCGCGGGCATTGACGATGGCGCGGCGGGCGGCATCTCGCGCGGCTGCGGATGCTCGGGCCCGGCGTTGATCGGTCTTGTCGTTGCAGCCTTCTGATCTGGCGCACCGGTCGGGGCGACGGGCTTGGTGGCGGTCGCGGACTTGGCCGCGGCCGCGCCGCCGTCCCTGATCTGGCCCAGCACGGCACCGACCGCAACGGTCTCGCCCTGCTTGGCCGTGATGTCGCCAAGCACGCCGGCCGCCGGCGCCGGCACCTCGAGCGTCACCTTGTCGGTCTCAAGCTCGACCAGCGGCTCGTCCGCCGCGACGGCGTCCCCCGGCTGCTTGAACCATTTGCCGACGGTCGCCTCAGTGACGCTCTCGCCCAGGGTCGGCACGCGGATATCAGTCATCGCTCTTTTCCGTTCATCTCGGTGTCATCATCCGCGAAGGCGGATGATCCAGTAATTGCCAGCGCCTGTCGTCCACGCAAATCATTGAATACTGGATACCCGCTTTCGCGGGGATGACAGCCTAGCCCAACGCCTCGTCCAGGAACTGCTTCAACTGCGCCAGGTGCTTCGACATCTGCCCCACTGCGGTCGAGGCCGACGCCGGACGCCCGACATAGCGCACCTGCCGGTTGGCCGCGCCGATCTGGTTGAGGATCCATTCGAGGAACACATCGACGAAGAACCACGCGCCCATGTTGCGCGGCTCCTCCTGGCACCAGACGAACTCGGCCTGCTTGAAGCGCGACAATTCGGCGATCAGCGCCTTGGTCGGGAACGGGTAGAGCTGCTCGATGCGCAGCAAATAGACGTCATCAATGCCGCGCTTCTCGCGCTCGTCGTAAAGGTCGTAATAGACCTTGCCGGAGCACATCACGACGCGGCGAATCTTGTCATCCGGCACCAGCTTGATCTTTTCGCCGGACAGATACTGCGCGTCATCCCACAGCAGGCGGTGGAACGACGTGCCGTTCGCCATCTCATCGAGCCGCGACACCGCGCGCTTGTGGCGCAGCAGCGACTTCGGCGTCATCAGGATCAGCGGCTTGCGGATCTCGCGCTTCAACTGGCGGCGCAGGATGTGAAAATAGTTGGCGGGCGTCGTGCAGTTCGCGACCTGCATGTTGTCTTCCGCGCACATCTGCAGGAAACGCTCCAGCCGCGCCGACGAGTGCTCCGGCCCCTGCCCCTCGTAGCCGTGAGGCAGCAGGCAGACCAGACCGGACATGCGCAGCCACTTGCGCTCGCCGGAGGAGATGAACTGGTCGAACACGACCTGCGCGCCGTTGGCGAAATCGCCGAACTGCGCCTCCCAGAGCGTCAGCGCGTTCGGCTCGGCGGTCGAATAGCCGTACTCGAAGCCGAGCACCGCCTCTTCCGACAGCATCGAGTTGAGCACCTCGTAACGGCCCTGCGCGCCGCCGAGGTTATTGAACGGCGTGTAACGCTCCTCGGTCTCCTGGTCGAACAGCACCGAGTGGCGCTGCGAGAACGTGCCGCGCTCGGAATCCTGGCCGGACAGCCGCACGCGGTGGCCTTCCTTGAGCAGCGAGCAGAACGCCAGCGCCTCGCCGGTGGCCCAGTCGATGCCTTCGCCGGTTTCGATCGCCTTGGCGCGGTTGTCGAGGAAACGCTTCACCGTGCGGTGCAGATGAAAGCCTTGCGGCACCGCCGTGATCTTCCTGCCGATGTCGCGCAATTCCTCCAGCGCGACGCCGGTGTTGCCGCGGCGCGGATCGTCACCGTCGTTGGCCGCTTTCAGGCCAGACCAGCGGCCATCCAGCCAGTCGGCCTTGTTCGGCTTGTAGCCCTGGCCGGCCTCGAACTCGGCATCGAGCCGCGAGCGCCAGTCGGCCTTCATCTTCTCGACTTCGCCCTCGGTCACCACGCCTTCGGCGACCAGCTTCTTCGAATAGATCTCG
>CAZNTY010000074.1:0-3654 GCA_964576085.1 uncultured Undibacter sp.
CCGCCGGAGCCCGCAAGGGCGAAGGCGGACGCACGGCGGAATGAAGACGTTGCGCCATCCGGCGCTCCGTCCCCTTCGGGCCATGTCCCGAAGGAAAGGGAAAGAGGGCGCACCCCGCGCCGACCAAAGAACAGGGGCGACGGCGCTTGCCCGCCGAAGCTCCGCGGGAGCGAAGGCGGGGGCCGACCAAACAACAGGGCGATGATGCGCGTCCCCGGCAAGCCTGCAATCAAAATGCGCGCCTGTTGCGGGCGAGAGGGACGACTATAATGTGCACGAAAGTTCCTGGAGACGAACGAATGTCGCAGCCGGCCGAGAAGATCGCGGGCAAGCCCGCGCTGTCCCTCAAGGACGCCAATTTCGCCTGGGAGGACCCGCTCGCCATCGAGAGCGACCTCACCGAGGAGGAGCGCATGGTGCGCGACACCGCGCGCGGCTTCGCCCAGGATGATCTGATGCCGCGCGTGCTCGAGGCCTACCGCAAGGAAACCTACGACCCCGCGCTGATCCCGAAGATGGGCGCGCTCGGTATGCTCGGGCCGACCATTCCCGAAGCCTATGGCGGCGCCGGCCTCGGCTATGTCTGCTACGGCCTGATCGCGCGCGAGCTCGAGCGCGTCGACAGCGGCTATCGCTCCACCATGTCGGTGCAGTCCTCGCTGGTGATGCACCCGATCTACTCCTACGGCAGCGAGGCGCAGCGGCGGAAATACCTGCCGAAGCTCGCCAAGGGTGAATTGATCGGCTGCTTCGGCCTGACCGAGCCGGACCACGGCTCCGATCCCGGCTCGATGGCGACGCGCGCCGACAAGGTCGCCGGCGGCTTCCGGCTCAACGGTGCCAAGACCTGGATTTCCAACGCGCCGGTCGCCGACCTCGCGGTGGTGTGGGCGAAGCTCGACGGCAAGATCCGCGGCTTCATCGTCGAGCGCGGCGCCAAGGGCTTCTCGACGCCGAAGATCGAGGGCAAGCTCAGCCTGCGCACCTCGGTCACCGGCCAGATCGTGCTGGACGACTGCATGGTGCCGGAGGAGAGCCTGCTACCGAACGTCGCGGGGCTGGCCGGCCCGTTCGGCTGCCTCAACATGGCGCGCTACGGCATCGCCTGGGGCGCGATGGGCGCGGCCGAGTTCTGCTGGCACGCGGCGCGGCAATATACCCTCGACCGCAAGCAGTTCGACCGGCCGCTCGCGGCCAACCAGCTCGTGCAGAAGAAGCTCGCCGACATGCAGACCGAGATCGCGCTCGGCCTCGCCGGCGCGCTGCGGCTCGGCCGCATGCTGGAGAAAGGCACCGCGGCGCCGCCGTCGATCTCGCTGATGAAGCGCAACAACTGCGGCAAGGCGCTCGACATCGCCCGCATGGCGCGCGACATGCACGGCGGCAACGGCATCGCCGACGAATTCCACGTCATGCGCGTGCTCTGCAACCTCGAGACCGTCAATACCTACGAAGGCACCCACGACATCCACGCCCTGATCCTCGGCCGGGCGCAGACCGGCATCCAGGCGTTCTTCTGATTCCAATGCCTGTTTGCACCTGATTCCCGTGACCATTTGCAACTCTCTTGCCGTCATCCTGAAGTGCGAGCAGCGACCAGCGCGTTCACGCGCGTCTTCGACGCACTATGGCCGAGCCTCGAAGGATGACGGCAAAGCCTGGGCCGTCTCATCCTTCGAGGCGCGCCTCAGGATGACGGAATAAGCAATGCACCTCCCCACCATTCTGCTGCTCGGCGGCGCCGGCGTCTTTGTCGGCATCATGGCGACGATCGTCGGCGGCGCCGCGGTCATCGCCTATCCGGTGCTGATCGCCGTCGGTCTCACGCCGCAGACCGCGGCGATCACCAATCTCACCGCGCTGGTGCCGAGCAGTCTCATCGCCGCGTTCGCCGACCGCTCGCAACTGCCGCCGTTCAACCGCGCCTTTCTCGGCATGGTGTTGGCCTCGATCGCCGGCGCGGCCGCCGGGGCCGTGCTGCTGTTGCTGACGCCGGGCCGCGTGTTCGCGGCGCTGGTGCCGCTGCTGCTCGGCTTCGCGACGCTGCTGTTCGCGTTCGCCGGCCGCATCAGCGTCTGGCTGCGGACGCGGGCGGCCGAGCGCGGCCGCGACATCACCTTCAGCCTGACCAGCCTGAAGATGCTGCTGCCGGTGTCGTTCTACGGCGGCTATTTCGGCGCCGGGGTCGGCGTGCTGATCCTCGGCGTCTTCACGCTGGCGACCGGCGGCGACTACCGCTCCGCCAACGTCGCCAAGAATCTCGTTTCCGGCCTCAACGGCTTCGCCGCCGCGACGATATTCGCGGCGCAGGGCGCGGTCGCCTGGCCGCATACGCTGGCGCTGATGGTCGGCACCGTCGCCGGCGGGCTGCTCGGCGCCTATATCGCGCGCATGCTGCCCCACCATGTCATGCGGGTCGTGGTCGTCGTGGTCGGCGCCGTGCTTACCGCCGCCTTCGCATGGCGCTACTGGCTCTAGCGCTAGAGCAGCATGATATTGACGCGTTCGGCCAGCCTGGCGACGCGCGCCGTCATCGCGCTGTCGGGATCGGTGAGCGGATCGAGCACGGTAAAATGATTGGCGCCGGCAATCTCCTCGTACCGCGCGACTGCGCCCTGCCTCGCCCAGGCGTCGACGATCGTGTGGCTCTGCCGCAGGAATTCGCCGGATTCATCAGCGCCGACCACGGCGTCGAGGCTGCGCTGCGGCGGCAGCGTCCAGTGGATCGGCGAGGCGCTCCGCGCGGTTTCGGCGTCGAGGCGCAGGTCGGCGTTTTGCGACACGTGAAGCAGCGGTGCGAGGTCGAACACGCCGGAGATCGCGTAGGCGAACGGCACCAGGTCGGCCGGCGGCTCGCTCGACACCTTGTGCCAGTCGGTCGCCGCCATGCAGGCGGCGAGATGTCCGCCGGCGGAATGGCCATAGACCATCAGGCGCTTCTTGTGTTTGCGCCACAGCGCCAGGCACAGCGCGCGCATCTGCTCGATGATGACGGGGATGCCGACGGTGGGGCAGAGATCATAGCCCGCCACCGCGACGTTGATGCTGCGGGCGTTCAGCCCGCGGGCGAGCTGGCTGAACATCGCGGGCTCGAGCGAGCGCCACCAGCCACCGTGGATGAAGACCGCGAGCGGCGCATCCGGGTGCGTGTTCGCGCCGGGGAAATAATCGTAGATCTGCCGCGCGCTCGGTCCGTAGGAGATGCCGAACGTCGCGCCCTCGCGCATCGCGTCGCGATAGGCCGACGCCTCGCGCCCCCATCGCATGAAGATTTCCGGATGTTCCTTCACGCGGCCGCGGTTGTCGTACTCCTTCTCGTAGTCGATCTCGCCCATTGCCCGTTTCTCCGCGCCGTTCCGCCGTCAGTTAGCCGCAGCTTTCCATCATGGTCAAACACCGTTATGGAGGATTCATGCCACAGCTGAATCGTATCACACGCGAGATGCCGGTCGACGGTCGCCAGTCCGACACCGCGCTCGCGATCGCGCGCGGCACCACGCGGCTCCTGCATGCGCACGGCTTCAGCGTGGTCAGCGAATTGCCGCTCGCCTCGGGCCGGCGGGCCGATCTCGTCGCGCTCGACGGCAAAGGCGAAGTCTGGATCGTCGAGATCAAGTCGTCGGTCGCCGACTTCCGCGCCGACCGGAAGTGGAT
>CAZNTY010000075.1:0-28532 GCA_964576085.1 uncultured Undibacter sp.
TTGTACAGGAGCAGGCAGGTCGAGCGGCCGGTGCCGCGGCCGATGCGGCCGCGCAACTGATGGAGCTGCGCGAGGCCGAAGCGCTCGGCGTGCTCGATCACCATCACGGTCGCCTCCGGCACGTCGACGCCGACCTCGATCACGGTGGTGGCGACCAGAAGCTGGGTCTCGCCCGCGGCGAAGCGCGCCATCGCCCGGTCCTTGTCGGCGCCCTTCATCTGGCCGTGGACGATTCCGACCTTGTCGCCGAAGTGCTTTTGCAGATCGGCAAAGCGTGCGTCCGCCGCGGCGAGATCGGTCTTCTCCGAATCCTCGATCAGCGGGCACACCCAATCGACGCGGCGACCCTCCTCGAGCGCGCGGCCGACGGCGTCCTCGACCTCCTGGAGCCGGTCGAGCGGGACGGTGCGGGTATCGATCGGCTGGCGGCCGGCCGGCTTCTCGCGCAGTTCGGAGACGTCCATCTCGCCGAAATAGGTGAGCACCAACGTGCGCGGGATCGGCGTCGCGGTGAGGATCAGCATGTCGACCGCGGTGCCCTTCTGCGTCAGCGCCAGCCGCTGATGCACGCCGAAGCGGTGCTGCTCGTCGATGATCGCGAGCGCGAGGTCGTGGAACGCCACCTCGTCCTGGAACAGCGCATGGGTGCCGACCAGGAGGTCGATCTCGCCGGCGGCGAGACGGTTGAGGATGTCGTCGCGGTCGCGGCCGCGCTCGCGGCCGGTCAGGATCGCGACCCGCAGGTCCGCGGCCGCGGCGAGCGGCGCGATGGTGGCGAGGTGCTGCCGCGCCAGGATTTCAGTCGGCGCCATGAAGGCGGCCTGCCGGCCGGCCTCGGCCACCGCGGCCGCGGCGAGCAGCGCCACCACCGTCTTGCCGGAGCCGACGTCGCCTTGCAGCAACCGCAGCATGCGCTGCGGTTTGGCGATGTCGGTGACGATGTCGTCGACGGCTTTCTGCTGCGAATTGGTGAGCGAGTAGGGCAGCCCCCGAAGGATTTTCGCGCGCTTGACGTCCTCGCCGGCGCTGCCGCGGCCCGGCCGCTCGCGCATGTGCGCGCGGACCAGGGCGAGCGCGAGCTGGCCGGCGAGCAATTCGTCATAGGCGAGGCGGGTCCAGGCGCGGCCGTCGGGTGCGATGTCGGCGGGCTCGGTCGGCCGGTGCAGGGTGCGCAACGCGGCGCTGAACGGCGGCAGACACTCGCGCGAGCGCCAGGCGTCGTCCTGCCATTCGGGCAGGTCCGGCAGGCGGTCGAGCGCCTGAGTCAGCGAACGCCGTAAAGCGCCGGCCGTCAGCCCGTCAGTCAGCGGATAGACCGTCTCGACGAGCGGCAGAGCGGTGACGCCGGCTTCGTCGACCACATGGTCGGGGTGCACCATCTGCAGCGTCCCGTCGTAAAGCTCAGCCGTGCCAGACACATAGCGCCGTTCACCCGCCGGCAGCAGCTTTTCGAGGTAATCGCGGCGCGCATTGAAATAGGTCAGAACAATTTCGCCAGTTTCATCATGCGCATAGACCCGGTAGGGCGCGCGCGGCCGGTGCGGCGCCGAGGGGCGGTGCTGGTCGATGGTGACGAGGACTGTGACGATGCTGCCGGGTACGATGTCGCGCAGTTGCGGCCGTTGCCGGCGGTCAATGACGCCGGACGGCAGGTGGAACAGCAGGTCGATCAGCCGCGGCGGTTCATGACCGAGCAGCCGCGCGTAAAGCTGCGCCACCTTCGCCCCGACGCCCGATAGGCTCGTCAGCGCGGCGAACAACGGATTGAGCAGGGCGGGGCGCATGCGTCGCAATCATTGCACACTTTCGTCATGCCCGGCCTTGTGCCGGGCATCCACGTCTTCCTTTGCCGCCAAGCCGTGGGATGGCCGGGACAAGCCCGGCCATGACATCCGAGATAATCCTGCCTATATAGCCCGCACCCGGCCCCGTCCGGGCTCTTGGCGTTGGAGGCGGCGTGACTGGACGATCGAGTGAGGGGCTGGATGCGCGGCGGCGAAGGCTGCTGTTCCGTTCCTGGCACCGCGGCATCCGCGAGGTCGATCTCGTGCTCGGCCGATTTGCCGACCGCGAGCTTGGCACGCTGACCGAGGCCGAGCTCGACGACTATGAGAAAATGCTCGAGGTGCCGACGCCCGACCTGCTGGCCTGGGTGATGGGCGAACGGCCGGTGCCGGCCGAGGATGAGACCCCGCTGCTACGGCGGATGCTGGACTTCCACACGCAGGCCAAGACCGCCGAATGACCGTCGCGGTAAAATCACCCGCCGGCCTGCTCAAGCCCGGCCACGCCCTGACATTGGCGCAGGTCGCCGATGGCGCCGAGGGGCTGGTGCTGGGCGACCTCGCGCGCGCCGTCGCCGCCCGCCGTGACGCGCCAGCGGTCAGCCTCGCCGTGATCTGCCGTGACGGGCCACGGATGGCGGCGCTCGCCCGCGCGCTGCGCTTCTTCGCGCCCGACATGGAGCTACTGGAATTTCCAGCCTGGGACTGCCTGCCGTACGACCGGGTGTCGCCGAACGCCGCTGTGCTGGCACAGCGGATGCTGACGCTGTCGCGGCTCACGCGGGTCAAGGGACGGGACCGGCCTTCAGTGCTGCTGACGACCGTCAACGCCGCGTTGCAGCGCGTGCCGGCGAGGGACTTCGTCGCGCAGCAGGCGCTCTCGGTCGCACCTGGCCATGTGCTCGGCATGGCCGGCGTCATGTCCTGGCTCGAGCTCAATGGCTTCACGCGGGCCTCGACCGTGCGTGAGCCCGGCGACTACGCCGTGCGCGGCGGCATCCTCGATCTCTATGCGCCGGGCATGGACCTTCCGGTGCGGCTCGATTTCTTCGGCGATACGCTGGAGACGATCCGCAGCTTCGATCCGCAGACCCAGATCAGCGAAGGGCAGTTGCGCGCGCTCGATCTCGTGCCGGTCGCCGAATTCCAGCTCGTCACCGAGACGATCCGCCGCTTCCGCACCGGTTACGTCGCGCAATTCGGCGCCACGACGCCGGACGACCTGCTCTACGAAGCGGTGAGCGAGGGCCGGCGCTATCCGGGCATGGAGCATTGGCTGCCGCTGTTCCAGCCGACGCTCGATACGCTGTTCAATTATGTTTCCGGCACGCCGATCGCGATCGAGCCGCTGGCCGAGGACGCCGCGCACGAGCGCCTCACGCAAATCGCGGACTACTACGACGCGCGCCGGCAGGCTTTGAGCCAGGGTGTGACGCCGCTCTACAAGCCGCTGCCGCCCGACCGGCTTTATCTGAGCGATGCCGAATGGCACGGCGTGCTGGGCGAGGTCGCGCTGGCGCGACTGACGCCCTTTGCCGTGCCCCCGGCGGCCGACGTCGTCGATGTCGGGGCGCGCGCGGGCCATAATTTCGCGGCCGAGCGGGCCGAGCCGGGCGCCAACGTGTTCGAGGCGGTGACACGCCATGTCACGGCCTTGCAGGCGGACGGCCGGCGCGTCGCGATCGCGCTGTGGAGCGACGGCGCGCGCGATCGCATGGCGCATGTGCTCGCCGACCACAAGCTGCACAACCTCAAGCCGGTCGCATCCTGGGCCGAGGCGCTGGCCCTGCCGAAGTCGTCGGTCGCGCTGGCCGTGCTCGGCATCGAGGCCGGCTTCGAGACCGACGATGCCGTCGTCATCAGCGAGCAGGACATCCTCGGCGACCGCCTGGTGCGGCCGCGCCGCGCCTCCCGCCGCGCCGAGAATTTCATCGCCGAGGCGACGAGCCTCGCGCCCGGCGATCTGGTGGTCCATGTCGACCACGGCATTGGCCGTTTTGCGGGTCTCCAGGCGATCGAAGCGGCGGGTGCGCCGCACGACTGTCTCGAAATCCATTACGCCGACGACGCCAAGCTCTACCTGCCGGTCGAGAACATTGACCTGCTGTCGCGCTACGGCTCGGAGGAGACCGCGATCGAGCTCGATCGCCTCGGCGGCAGCAACTGGCAGGCGCGCAAGGCGCGCATGAAGAGCCGCATCCGCGAAATCGCTGGCGAGCTCATCAAGATCGCGGCCGAGCGCCAGTTGCATGAAGCGCCGAAGCTGGTCACCGGGCCGGGTGCTTACGACGAATTCTGCGCCGGTTTCCCTTATGAGGAGACCGAGGATCAGCAGACGGCGATCGACGCCACGCTGGCCGACCTGGCGTCCGGCCGTCCGATGGACCGGCTGGTCTGCGGCGACGTCGGGTTCGGCAAGACCGAAGTGGCGCTGCGCGCCGCCTTCGTCACCGCGCTTGCCGGCAGGCAGGTCGCCGTCGTGGTGCCGACGACGCTGTTGGCGCGTCAGCATTTCAAGACCTTCACCGAGCGGTTTCGCGGTTTCCCGGTGAATATCGCGCAGGCGTCACGGCTCATTCCCTCAGCCGAGATGAGCAAGGTGAGGCAAGGTCTCGCCGACGGCAGCATCGACATTGTCATCGGCACGCATGCGTTGCTCGGCAAGTCCATCAAGTTCAAGGACCTTGCGCTGCTGATCGTCGACGAGGAGCAGCATTTCGGTGTCGCGCACAAGGAGAAGCTCAAGCAGCTTCGCGCCGAGGTCCATGTGCTGACGCTGACGGCGACGCCGATCCCGCGCACGCTGCAGCTCGCGCTCACCGGCGTGCGGGACCTGTCGATCATCGCCTCGCCGCCGGTCGACCGGCTCGCCGTGCGCACCTTCGTGTCGCCGTTCGATCCGCTGGTGGTGCGCGAGGCGCTGCTGCGCGAGCGCTATCGCGGCGGGCAGGCGTTCTACGTCTGCCCGCGGATCGAGGACCTCGCCGGGGTCAAGGATTTCCTCGACAACGTCGTGCCGGAGGTTCGCGTGGCGGTCGCGCACGGGCAGATGCCGGGCGGCGTGCTCGACGACATCATGTCGGCCTTTTACGACGGCAAATACGACGTGCTGCTGTCGACCACCATCATCGAATCCGGCCTCGATATTCCGACCGCCAATACGCTGATCGTGCATCGCGCCGATCGCTTCGGACTGGCGCAACTCTATCAACTGCGCGGCCGGGTCGGCCGTGCCAAGCTGCGCGCCTATGCGCTGTTCACCCTGCCGGCGCAGCAGCCGATCACGCCGCAGGCGGAGCAGCGCCTGAAGGTGCTGCAATCGCTCGATACGCTCGGCGCCGGCTTCCAGCTTGCCTCGCACGATCTCGACATCCGCGGCGCCGGCAACCTGCTCGGCGAGGAGCAGTCGGGGCACATCAAGGAGGTCGGGTTCGAGCTCTATCAACAAATGCTGGAAGAAGCCGTAGTCAGCCTGAAGGCCGGTCTCACGCAGCCCGTCGCCGAGCAGTGGTCGCCGCAGATCACCATCGGCACGCCGGTGCTGATTCCGGAAGACTATGTGGCGGACCTCTCGGTGCGGCTTGGGCTCTATCGCCGGCTCGCCGACCTCGAGGACGAGCGCGACATCGACGCCTTCGCCGCCGAGCTGACCGACCGCTTCGGCAAGGCGCCGGCCGAGGTCGAGCATCTTCTGCAGGTGGTTGCGATCAAGGCGCTGTGTCGACGCGCCAATGTCGAGAAGATCGAAGCCGGGCCGAAAGGCGTCGTGCTGTCGTTCCGCGACAACCAGTTCGCCAATCCCGAGGGCCTGATCGGATTCATCCGCGAGCGCGGCAAGGACGCGATGATCCGCAACGACAAGCGCGGACAGAAGCTCGTCTTCCTTGCCGACTGGGAGCGGCCGCAACAGCGGCTCAAAGGCACCACCGACATCCTGCGTCGGCTCGCCGCGATCGCGGAGCGCGCCAAGGCGGCGTAGCCAAAAGTGGCCGTCCCCGCCAACGGGGCCGCGCGTCGCGGGCCCGTCTTCGCGGGCATGACAGCTCCGGCTACTCCGCCGCCTCTGCGTTGCCTTGGGCGGCCGCGCGCTCGATCGCCTCGGCGAGATATTCCGGCGCCTGCGCGCCCGAGACGGCGAAGCGGCCGCCGAAGATGAACATCGGCACGCCCTGGATGCCGGCTTCCTTGGCCGCATTGGCCTCGCGCTCGACTTCGGCGGTATCCTTCTCGCTGGCCAGCGCCTCGCGCACGTCGCCAAGACCGACGTCGGCGGCGGCCTTCGCCAGAACCTCGCGGTCGGTCAGGTCGGCGCCTTCGGTGAAGTAGAGATCCATCAGCTTCTGTTTCATCTGCGGCGCCTTGCCGATCGCGTCGGCCCAATAGATCAGCCGGTGAGCGTCGGTGGTGTTCGGCTGGCGGCCGATCTTGTCGACGGCATAGGTGAGCCCTTCGGCCTGCGCCGCCGCGACGACGCGCTGCGCGATGCCTTTGTAACGGTCGACCGAGCCGAATTTCGTGGTCAGGTACTGTTCGCGCGAGATGCCTTCGCGCGGAATCCAGTCGTTGAGGAAGTAGGGACGGAAATGCACCTCGACCGGGATGTCCGGCTTGAGAGCCAGCGCCTTTTCCAGCCGGCGCTTGCCGATGAAGCACCAGGGACAGACGATGTCGGAGACGACGTCGATGCGGACAGGTTTCGGATCGGACATGGATCGCTCCCGTTTCTGAGGGAGCCTAGGCCTCGGCTCACTCGGCGGCAACCACTTCGCCGCCGTTGACGCGCTGCATCAGCGAATGGATCGTGTCGGTTCCCTTGAGCGTCGCCAGCGTCACGTGGGCTGCCACGGGGCCTCTGTTCTGCGCCAAAATCATGGTCCGCAGTGCCGCGGCGACGCGACGCGCGATCACATGTCCGCTCTGGAGGTCGGTCTGACCGAAGGCAATCAGGAGGTCGCCGTCGTCGCAACAGGCAAAATCGCTGTCGCGCGTCAGACGGGTCAGGAGCCGGGCCGCCTCGCTTCGCGCCCGTTCCGACAGATCGCCGTCGAACCAGAAGCGGCCAATCGACAACGCGTGTCCCTGCTGCAGGCTGTCGCGCACGGCCTTGTCGAGTTCCTGCCAGAAATGCTCGCGAGTGAGGAGACCGGTCTGCGGATCGATGATGCCGTTGCTGTCGAGCGCAGCCAGCATGCGCTTGAGCCGCCGCTCGAAGGCGTGCAGCCGGACCATCGGCAGCAGGCGCGCCGCGAGTTGGGACACGCCTCCGAACAGAATTGCATTCGGCAGTTGCTCGGCGAGATCGGGTGGCACGTCGCCGATCACGGCGACCGGAATGTTGCAGAAGCGTTGATCCTGCGCGAGCACGGTTAGGAACGCTTCGACCATGCGCCGGCCAAAACCGTCGCCCAGGACGATGCCGTCGATGTCGCGTGAATTGAGGTGATGCGCGGCGGTCTCGACGCTGAGCGCGCCGAGCATCCCGACGCGTTCGCCGATCGCCACGCTCAACGAGGGATAGAGCGGTCCGCGCCCGACGATCATCACGGTGGCGTCTTCCAACGGGTCGCCGACCGGAAGCTCGGGCAGCCTGCCGTGCTCGGCGCCGAAGCTCTCGATGCGGCGAAGCACCGTTGAATGCAGCGCGCGCACGCGCAGGGCTGCGCGCAGCCGCGCGATCAGCCGCTCGATGTTGAGGTCGGCGGCAAGCGCGATCGGCACCGGCAGTTCGTCGTCGCCACTGGTCATGCGCGCGATCACGGGCACGAGCGGGCCGGTTGCGGTCGCGATCTGCAGGCACAGCATGCGCGCGGCGGCCTCGCTCGAGGGCGGGCCGGGATCCGCGATCACCACGGCGCAGGGTTTGACGGAGACGAAAGCGGTCGGGGCGTCAGCCCAGGTCGACTCGACGACCGGGAAGGCACCGGCCTCGTTCAAGGCCTCGACCAGCTCGCCGCACGGAGCGTCGGCGACGACAATGACCGGACCTTGCAGGGACATGAAAGGAGCCGCACGCGATTACATACCGTGCGCAGCTTAAGGTGACAGGATTAATGCCCGGTCAACGCACGGTGAACGTGCCGGTCGGACTATCGGGCTGTTTCAGTGGAAAAGGCCCGATGCTGGAATGCACGCGCGATCAGCGCATTGATGCCACGGGCTTCGAGTTCGGCTCTAATCTCGCTCTGTTCAGGCGAGGCGCCGGCCAGCCGCTGGCCCAGCAGAGCGTGCGGCAGCGCGCTGATGATGCCGAACGGTGTCATGATCGAGACGGAATCGAGATCCTGCCGGGCGATCCGATAGCCGCCGATGCTGACCATTCCGGGTTGCGGCCCCGTCACGGTGACAGCGTCATCTGCATCGATGCGGCAGGGATAGCCGGTGTCGGCAAAGCCATCAGAGCTGTCAGGCCCTGCGCCGGCATCCGTATTGGCCACCATGCCGCCGCGCAGGGCCAGGGTGCCGGCAGATGTGCGTTTTGCCTCCAACAGGCTCGGTCGTTCCGCGCGGTGTCCGGGGAGGTGGTTGACGCTCCGCATCGGCGCGACGCGACCACGCTCGTCGCGCCGGCCGACATGGAGCCCAAATTCGCCAAAGCCAACGATATCGACGACGTTGCCGGCAACAGGCTGCAAGCCGATCCGCTCGGGGCTGCGCCAATACGCGACAAGCGTTGTGCCGCTCACGCCGGTAAACGCCGGCAGCAGAACTCCCGGCACGGCAATTACATCGCAGTCGCGGCTCCGGGACATGAACAGCCCGGCCTCGAAGGGTTGCTGAAGGACGAGGCGCGCCCCGGACAGCAGCCACGGGACGAGCGCGGTCGCGACAGCCGCAAAGGATGAGAGCGGAATCGGTGAAAGCAGGATTTTTCTGCCGCGGAGTTCGGCCGCGTTTGCAACCGGGGAGCCGCCGGCGACGAGCTGCAAATGATTGCGGGCGACCGGCCGGATGCCGCGCGACGTTGGCTCGAAGGTGATGATCGCCGCGTGAGCAGCCGGATTACCATCGCGCGGCGTCGCGACAGACGCGGGATGGCGGGCGTCAAATACGTCGTCAAGCGCCACCAGCCCGTCAGGAAGATCGCGGCCGAACGCGCACACGTGGCGGATTGAAAAGAGGCCGGCGGCGACGCGCATCGCCACGGCCGCGTGATCGGTGTTGCCGATGCGCGCGCTCGTCAGCAGTGCTCTGGCGCGCACGCTCGAGAGTGCGGCGAGGATCTCGCTTTCGCGCCACAGTGTCGGCAACACCGCCGCGATCATGCCGGCGCGCAGGATGCCCAGCAGAGCGAGCACGCCTTCGACAGTATTGGGCAACTGCATGCCGATCACAGCATCGGTGGGCAGCTCGAAGGCGCGCAGGCGCGAGGCGATCGCCCAGATCACCCGGTCCGCCTCGGCATAGCTCAGGTGCCGCCGGTCGTCGGCGAGCGCGATGTCTTCCGGATTGGCAACGGCGGCGCGGCGGAACAGGTCGTCGAGCGTGGTGCGTTCGCCGCCTTGAGCCCAACCGCCGACGATCATCGCCGCTCTGCCCACCAGGTTTCCGGCAGATAGCCGTAGAGTGAAGTGTGTTGCGGGTGCGCGATTCGCGTCCAGTGCGCCACCCATTGCTGCGGCAGGTGGAACAGCGGCACCACGTAAAAGCCCGACAGCAGCACACGGTCGAGCGCCCGCGTCGCCGCCACGAAATCGGCCTGCTCGCGGGCACTCAGCATCGCTGCGATCATGGCATCGACCGCCTTCGACTTGATGCCCATGTAGTTCCGGCTGCCGTCCTGATCGGCGGCGGCCGAACCCCAATAGAAGGACTGCTCGTTGCCGGGCGACAGCGACTGTTCCCAGCGATATTCCATCATGTCGAAGTCGAACGTGATGCGGCGGCGCTCGAACTGGGTGGCGTCCACCACGCGCACCTGCATGGCGATGCCGGCGTGCTTGAGATTGCGCGCGAAGGCGAGCGCCAGCCGCTCCTGATCGCGGGTGGTTGCGAGATATTCGAACGCGAAAGGCTGACCGGTCGTGCCGTTCACCAGCTCGGTGCCTTTGACCGTATAGCCGGCGGCCGAAAAAAGCGTGAGCGCGCGACGCAGCGCCTTGCGATCGCGGCCCGAGCCGTCGCTGACAGGGGGCGACCAGCGCCCGTCCATGATGTCGCTCCGGACGGCATCGGGAAACGGCTTCAGCAGCTCGCGCTCGCGCGGGCCCGCGGGACGTCCGTGGGCCGACAAGTCGCAGTCGTCGAAATAGCTCGCGGTGCGCCGATACTGGTCGAAGAACAGGTTGTGATTAAGCCATTCGAAATCGAACAGGTGCAGGATCGCCTCGCGCACGCGCACATCCGAGAAGATCGGCCGGCGGGTATTAAACACCATCGCCGCCATGCCTTTCGGCAGGCCGTAGGGGAGGGCTTCCTTGATCACGCGGCCATCGCGCAACGCCGGGAAATCATAGCCGCTTTGCCAGCGCGTCGGATCGGTTTCCACGCGCACGTCGCACAGTCCTTTCTTGAATGCCTCGAAATGCGTGTTGGCATCGCGGTAATAGTCGAAACGGATTTCATCGAAATTCCACAGGCCGCGATTGATTGGCAGATCGCGGCCCCAGTAATCCGGGTCGCGCCGGAATGTCACGCTGTCGCCGGGCTTCATATCGGCGACGCGATAAGGCCCGCTGCCGACCGGTGGCGCAAACGATGTCTCCTCAAATGTCTCGGGGTCGACGGCGTGCTTCGGCAGGATTGGCATCAAACCGAGGATCAGCGGCAACTCGCGGTCCTGCGCGCCCGAGAGATCGAAGCGCACGGCGTCGGAGCCGACCGTCTCCGCCTTCGCGACCTTGATGTAATAAGTGCGGTAAAGTGGCCGGCCGCGGTCGCGCAGCAACTGCCAGGAAAAGATCACGTCGTCTGGCGTCACCGGCTTACCGTCGGAAAAACGCGCCGTCGGATCGATGGTGAAGGTGACGTAGCGTCGCTCCGTGTCAGTCTCGACACCTTTTGCAAGCAGCGCATAGAGCGTGAACGGCTCATCATAGCCGCGCGCCAGCAGGCTTTCGAACACATAGCCGCGCAGGTTCTGCGCCGCGAGACCCTTGACGATAAATGGATTGAGGCTGTCGAAAGTGCCGAGGACGCCCTGCACCAGGCGGCCGCCTTTCGGCGCATCCGCCCGCGCATAGGTCGGATGGGTGAAATCCGCCGGCCAGGCCGGGTCGCCGTGCATTGCCAGGGCGTATCGTGCCTCGAGCGCATCGGCGGCAGGTCCGCAGAGCGCACAGCCGAGTGTCGAGAGCGTGCCGCTCATCAGCGCGCGGCGCGACAGCATAACGGTCGGCTCGTTGCTGAAGCGTGGATGATCCGCTGTCACGGTAAATCGCGATTCGCTTCGGGTTCCGGCTCTATTTAGCACAGGCGCCGCTACGGCCGGTTCTGGAAGGCTTTATCGGTCTGCGATAATCCGGTAATCAGGCGCGGGGTCGCGTCACGTTGCCGCCCCATTTACCGTCAACAGAGCGCCCGAAGGGGCGACGGAGCGGCCGGCCAAGGCACCGCACGGCGAGATAAAGGAATAGAAATCTGATGCAACAGCGAATTTCACCGGTCCCCGGTTCGGGCCGCATGCTCGCCGCCTTGCTGGCAACGACACTTGCCTTCGGCACTGCGCCGGCTGTCCTTGCGCAAACCCCGGTGCCGAAGGAGAAGAAAGCGACGGCGCCGAAGGCCGCGCCGAAGCCCGTGCAGGCGCAGACGACGCCCGCGCCCGCCGCTCCGGCACAGGCACCCGCCCCAACCGCCGCCGAACAGGCGGTTGCCGGACAGACGGCACAGCCGCAACTGATGTATTCGCCGTGGATCAAGATCTGCAACAAGAACCAGAACGATCCGAACGCCAAGCAGGTCTGCATCACCGCCAAGGACGGCCGTCTCGAGAACGGCATGCCGGTCGCCGCGGCGGCGCTGATCGAGCCGCAAGGCGAAACAAAGAAGTTGATCCGCATCACGGTTCCGCTTGGTATGCAGCTTCAGCACGGCACGCGCATGATCATCGATCAAGAGCAGCCGGCGACTGCGCCGTATTTCATGTGCTTCCCGAATGGCTGCATGGCGGATTACGAAGCCAGCGCCGACACGGTCGCCAAGCTCAAGAAGGGCAAGACGCTGACCTTGCAGGCAATCAACATGCAGGGCCAGGCGATCAGCCTGCCGTTGCCGCTCGCCGATTTCGCCAAGGCCTATGACGGTCCGCCGACCGACCCCAAGGTGTTCGAGGAACAGCAGCGCAAGCTCCAGGAAGAATTGCAGAAGAAAGCGGAGGAGGCGCGCAAGAAGCTCGAAGCGCAGCAGCCGTCCGCCGCCGCACCGGCCGCACCGGCGCCGAAGCAGTAGGGTTCGGCGAGAACAAAAAAAGGCGCGGCCGCCATGCCGCGCTTTTTTCTGTCCCACCCTGTCAATTCATTCGGGTGTTACGCGGGCGATAAGCGCCGCTGTCGTCACGATCGAACACCTCGGCGACCTGCGGGTGCCGGATCGGCATGCCCGATGTATCGGGGAGCAGGTTTTGCTCCGACACGTAGGCGACGTATTCGGTCTCTGCATTCTCGGCGAACAGGTGATAAAACGGCTGGTCTTTGCGCGGCCGCACCTCGGCCGGGATCGATTGCCACCATTCTTCAGTGTTGCTGAACACCGGGTCGATGTCGAATATGACGCCGCGGAACGGGAAGACGCGGTGCTTGACCACCTGTCCAATCTGGAATTTCGCGACACGGGTCTTGTTGTCGTTCGACGTCATGGCGAAAGCAAATAATCCGGGATTGAGGCAAACGCCAGCAGGTTAAAGTCCATAGCGCGCAGCCATCGCGGGGTCCTTAGCCGCAACCAGCCGGGCCAGGTCGATCAGCACCTTGGCCTGCTTCCAGGTGGCATCATCCTGCATCTTGCCATCGATCATGACGGCGCCCGCACCGTCGGGCATCGCCGCGATGATCTTCCCTGCAAAAGCGACTTCGGCCGGGTCCGGCGAAAATACCGTCTTGGCGATCTCGATCTGCGAGGGGTGCAGCGACCAGGCGCCGACGCATCCCATCAGGAAGGCATTACGGAACTGCGCCTCGCAGCCAGCCGGATCGGAAAAATCGCCGAATGGCCCGTAAAACGGCTTGATGCCCGCGGCGGCGCAGGCGTCGACCATTTTCGCGATGGTGTAGTGCCACAGGTCCTGCTGGGCGCTGGCGCGCGGCATCCCCGGCGTCGTCGCGTCGGCCAGCACTTTGTAATCGGGATGGCCGCCGCCGACCCGCGTCGTCTTCATCGCGCGCGAGGCGGCGAGATCGGCGGGGCCGAGGCTCATCCCGTGCATGCGCGGCGAGGCGGTCGCAATCGCCTCGACATTGTTCACGCCCTGCGCCGTCTCCAGGATGGCGTGGATCAGGATCGGTTTCTTCGCGCCACACTTGGCCTCGAGCTGGGCCAGCAATTGGTCGAGATAGTGAATGTCCCACGGGCCATCGACCTTCGGCAGCATCACGACGTCGAGCCGGTCGCCGAGCGCGCCGACGATCTCGGTCAAGTCATCGAGGGCCCAAGGCGAATTGAGGGCATTGATCCGGGTCCACAGCCCGGTCTGGCCGAAGTCGGTCGCCTGTGCCATCTCGATGAAGCCGCGCCGCGCTGTCTCCTTGGCGTCGACCGGGATGGCGTCTTCCAGGTTGCCGAGCACGACATCGACCTGGCGCGCCAGCTCCGGCACCTTGGCGCGTAATTTCTCGATGTGTGGCGGCACGAAATGAATCATGCGCTCGAGGCGAACCGGCAGCTCGCGCAGCGGCGCGGGCGCGCCGAGCGCAAGCGGTTGATAGAACTGACGCGGTGATTTCATCGCCTGCCGGTATTATGTGGATCGCTCGACGAGCCTTTAGAGCAAAAGCCGCGGCCAAGTCTATAGTTGCGGCATGATCGACATCATCAACCTGGCGCTGCCGTACTTCGGCCTGATCTTCATCGGCTATGCCTGCGGCAAGTACAAGCAGATTCCCTAAACGGCGCTGGCTTGGATGGATTTCTTCATCGTCTATGTGGCGCTGCCGGCCTTGTTCTACGGCATCCTGGCGCAGACGCCGTTCGAGCAAATGGCGCAGGTCAACTTCATCGTCGCCACTACGCTCGGGACGGCTTGCGCTTTTGCGATCTCGTTTACGATCGCGATGGCGATGCACGCCCGCCGGATCGGCGAGGCGACCATCGCGGCGCTCGCCGGCAGCTACGGCAATGTCGGCTATATGGGGCCGGGCCTCGCGCTGGCGACCTTGGGCGCCCAGGCGGCGACACCCATCGCGCTGATCTTTTGCTTTGACACATTATTCCTGTTTTCAGCGGTGCCGTTCCTGATGGCACTGCGCGGACAGCAGCCGATCAGCCTCGGCGCTGCCGCGCTCCAGGTTCTGCGACGCATCACGCTCAACCCATTGGTGATCGCGACCGCGGTAGGCGTCTTGTCCGCGGCGTTGCATTTCCATCCGCCGGTCGCGCTGGAACGGCTGCTGCAGTTTCTCCAAGGCGCTGCGGCGCCATGTGCGTTGTTTACCCTAGGGGTGACTGTCGCGCTGCGGCCGTTGCGCCGTCCATCGGGTGACGTTCCGGTCCTGATCTTTATTAAATTGATCGTGCACCCCGTGGTGCTGTTCGTCCTGTTGTCGGTGCTGCACGTGACTGATCCGGTCTGGACCGGGACCGCGCTGCTGATGGCGGCGCTGCCGCCGGCTCTCAACGTGTTCGTATTCGCGCGCTATTATGACCGCTGGATCGAGCCGGCCTCGACCGCGGTATTGCTCGGCACCCTGGTCTCTGTGCTGACGCTGACGACGGTGATGTGGATGGTAAAGACAGGCAACCTGCCACCTTTGTTGTTCCGCTGATGCAGCCACTTTCAGGTCTTCTCGTTCTGGATTTCTCGACGCTGCTGCCGGGGCCGCTGGCGAGCCTGATGCTGGCGGAAGCCGGCGCCGAGGTGATCAAGATCGAACGCCCCGGCGGCGAGGAGATGCGCGGTTTTCCGCCGCAATGGGACGGAGAAAGTGCGGCCTTCGCTCTGCTCAACCGCGGCAAGACGGCCATCGCGATCGATCTCAAAAGCCCGGAGGGGCGCGCGGCGCTCGAGCCGCTGCTGGCGCGCGCCGACATTTTGATCGAGCAGTTCCGCCCCGGCGTGATGGAGCGGCTGGGGCTCGGCTTCCAAACCCTGCACACGACTTATCCGAAGCTGATCTACTGCTCGATCAGTGGATACGGCGCGAGCGGTCCGCGCGCCGGCGAGGCCGGCCACGACATCAACTATATCGGCAATACCGGGCTGCTCGATCTGCAGCCGGGCCCGAGCGGGCAGCCGGTGGTGCCGCCGATGCTCGTTGCCGACATCGCCGGCGGCAGCTTCCCGGCCGTGATCAATATTCTGCTGGCGCTGCGGGCGCGCGATCGCAGCGGCGAGGGCACCTACATCGACATTGCGATGACCGACGCGATGTTCACCTTTGCGTGGCACGCACTCGCCATCGGCCAGGCGCGTGGCAGATTTCCAGCGCCCGGCGAGCTCGATTTGGTCGGCGGGTCGCCCCGCTACCGGCTCTATCCAACCCGGGACGGCAAGCTCGTCGCTTGCGGCGCGCTCGAGCAGAAGTTCTGGATGACGTTCACGGCGGCGATCGGTCTTGCCGCCGAGTTCGTCGACGACAAACGCGATCCGCACGCGACTGGCGAGGCCGTGGCAAAGCTGGTCGCGGCGCGGACTGCCGACGAGTGGCGGCCGGTTTTTGCAAAAGCCGACTGCTGCGTCACGATCGTCGCGTCGCTGTCGGAGGCCGTGCGCGACCCGCATTTCATCGCGCGCGGGCTTTTCGCCCACAAGCTCGAAGGCCGCAGCGGCGCCGCCATGCCGGCACTGCCGGTGCCCATTGCTGCGCCCTTCCGCGCGACGCCTGGGACGAAGAAGGCGCCGCCGCGTGCCTAGAGCGTCTCGCCGCGCATCAGACGCGGCTGGCCGGCGGCGGGCATTACGCCTTCGCGCATCACCGCGCGGCGCAGCGGACCGATGCGCTCGAGCAGATAAAGACCAATGCCGCGCGCGCCGTGCAGCGGCAGGAAGCCGGACAACAGCGAGCGGTTGAACAGGTCGATCGCCAGCGCGCGGCTGCCGACGTCGACGCGGCGGGCGCTGTCATAATCGGCAAGCAGTGCGTCCGCGCCGGGATCGCGCCCCGTCCGCCAAGCGTCGACCACGCGTTCGCCGATCGTTGCCGCATCGCGCAGGCCAAGATTGAGCCCCTGCGCGCCGATCGGCGGGACGACATGCGCTGCTTCTCCAACCAGCGCGATACGATTTGCGCCGAACCGACAGGCGCGCGACAGCGTAAGCGGAAACAGGCCACGGCCCGGCTCGACCTTTATCTTGCCGAGAATCGAATGCGAACGCTGTTCGACTTCGGCCGAAAGCGAATCGTCGTCGAGATTTGCGACTTCATCTGCCTGGCCCGGATTCATGACCCAGACCAGGCTCGAACGGTCGCCGGGCAGCGGGACCAGCGTGAACGGGCCGCTCGTGGTGTGGAATTCGGTCGAGATGTCGTGATGCGGACGGCTATGCGCCAGGCTTAGCGTCAGTGCAGACTGCGGATAGCTGTGTGTTTCGGTATCTATGCCGGCAGCGTCGCGGCACATCGATGCACGCCCATCGGCGCCGATGATGAGCGGCGCGGCGAGGTTCTCATGACCGAACTGGACTGTCACGGCATCCTGCCCGCAGGTGACGGTCTCGACGCGTTCTTCAATGACCGTCAGCGCGCTCAATTCGCTGGCGCGTACCCTGAGGGCGGATAGCAGGTGACGGTTTTCGATATTGTGCCCGAAGGCGTCGAGGCCGATCTCCTGGGCCTCGAACCTGACCTCCGGAGCGCGCAGCAGCCGTCCGGTGTCGTCGACCAGCCGCATGATACGCAAGGGTGCCGCATGGTGCGCGCAATGGTGCCAGACCCCGAGCACATCGAGCGCCGTCACCGAGCCGGCGAGCAGCGCGGTCGTCCGGTTGTCGGCTGGCGGCTGACCGATTAAGACAGTCGGAACCTCATTGGATGCAAGCGTAATGGCGGCCATCAGGCCGGCCGGTCCGGCACCTACAACCACGATCCCGGTCTTATGGCGTAGCGTATCGTTCATCGTCGCTGCCGGCCTAGCACGCGCGGATGCAGCAGAAAACCGGGTTTGCGACGGCAGGCGATTCCGTTCTGCGGGATGATGCGCTATGCCAAGAGCGATGAGCGAGGTTGCAAACCACGAGCTGAATCGCTTGCCGCCGGTGCCGGGCAAATTGGCGAAAGCCGTCGCGCGGCCGCGTGCGATCGCGGTCATTTGCATCATCGGCTTGAGCGGGTTCGGCTGGCTCTATCTTGCGACATTGTCCGCGCCGGGCGCCGATGTTTTTGCCACTCTATGTCGTCCCGCAGCGCCTGCTGGCGACCTTGCGAGGAGCGCGCTGGCGTTTGCGATGTGGAGCGCCATGACGCTGGCGATGATGCTGCCGAGCGCGGCGCCGATGGTGCTGACCTATGCCGAGATTGCGGATACCGCCGCGCGCAGGCGGATAGCGGTCGTATCGCCGTTCGTCATCATTGCCGGCTATATGATGGTGTGGCTCGGATTTGCCGTTGTGGCAACCATGTTACAGCTTTTGCTCGGCCGGCTGCCGATCGGCCAGTTGGGCGACGTCTTCGGCGCGCCGGCTGCGGGGGCGCTGTTTGTCGGCGTCGGCCTTTATCAGTTCTCACCGCTCAAGCAGGCCTGCCTGCATCAGTGCCGCAACCCGTTCGGATTCTTTTTCACCAACTGGAAGACGACACGCCGTGGCGTGTTCTCGCTCGGTATCCGGCAAGGTCTTTATTGTCTCGGCTGCTGCTGGGCGGCCATGATGCTGATGGTTGCGTTCGGTCTGATGAACCTCGTGTGGATGGCCGCGCTGGCGGTCGCCATGACCATTGAAAAACTCGTTCCATCGGCGCGATTGAGCTATGGCTTCGGTGCCGCCTTGATCGGAGCGGGACTGTTTCTCATGTCAGGAGTTGGACTGTGACTGAAGCGTGGAGCCTGAAAGGCGAGATGGCCTTGTCGTGCAGCTGCACTGTATTCTGTCCCTGCGTGCTGTCGCTCGGCGAGCACCCGCCGACCGAGAGCCGCTGCCAGACATGGGCCGGCATCCGCATTGATTCCGGCCATTTCGACAACGTTGACCTCGGGGGCATCAAAGCCGGGATCATGATGGATCTTCCAGGCATCATGTCGCGCGGCAACTGGACCGCGGCGCTGTTCGTCGATGACAAGGCTTCGGCGCAGGCCGTGAAAGGCCTGACCCGCATTTTCACCGGCCGGGTCGGCGGCACCACGCATCTGCTGTCGATCCTGGTCGGCCAATTCCTTGGCGTGCGTCAGGTGCCGATCAGCTACGAAACCCAGGGCGAGACCCGCATCATCAAGATCAAGGACCATGTCGACGGCGCGCTCACCCCGGTCCGCGGCAAAAAACCTGGCGAGAACGTCATGATCCGCAACAGCGAATACTGGATCGCGCCAGACGTGATCGTGGCGCGGGCCGACAAGTCGCGTTTCCGCGGGTTCGGCCGCAACTGGAATCTCGCCGGCCGGTCGAGCGAGATCTGCCGCCTCGACTGGGGCAACGAGGGACGCTGACCATCACAACGTGGGTGGCCTTTGCGATTCATATTCTGACCGCTTGCGGCGGAGCGCTGGCGTTTCTGGCGCTGATTCTCGCGACTGGCGGACACTGGGCGGCGATGTTCTTGTGTCTCGGCGTTGCGCTCATTGTCGACGCCGTCGACGGCCCGCTGGCGCGGGCGTTCGCAGTTGCCGAGACGTTGCCGCGCTGGTCGGGCGACACCCTCGATCTGGTGGTCGATTTCACGACCTATGTGTTCGTGCCGGCCTATGCAATTGCGGCCAGCGGGCTGGTGCCGTCGGCGCTCGCGATTCCGTCCGGCGTTGCCGTCGTGATCACCGGCGCGCTGTATTTTGCCGACCGCGACATGAAGACGCGCGACAACCATTTTCGCGGCTTTCCTGCGGTCTGGAATCTGATCGCGTTTTATCTTTATGTGCTGCAGCCGCCGGTCTGGGCCGGCGCGGCCATGATTGTGGCTTTTGTTGTCTTGACCTTTGTGCCGATCAAGTTTGTTCATCCATTTCGGGTTGAGCGCATGCGCGTCTTGAATGTCACGTTGCTTGCCGCGTGGGCGCTGCTGGCGATCGCAGCCGTGGTCCAGAACCTGACGCCGGATCGCTGGATCGTCGGCGGGCTTTGCCTGATCGCTATCTATTTCTTCTGCGTCGGCCTGATCGGGAGACGCGCATGAGTATTATCGAGCCTTTCCTTACGCTCAATGGCTGGGCGGCGCTGCTGACGCTGACCGTGCTCGAGGTCGTGCTTGGCATCGACAACCTCGTTTTCATCTCGGTGCTGACCGAGCGCCTCGACAAAACGCGCGCCAAACGCGCGCGGGCGATCGGTCTGTCGCTGGCCTTCCTGTTTCGCATCCTCCTGCTCGGCTCGCTGAGCATCCTGATCGGGCTTACCCAGCCGATCTTTTCCCTTTACGACTTTGAGTTTTCCTGGCGCGACGTCATTCTGATTGGCGGCGGCCTGTTCCTGCTCGCCAAGGGCACCCACGAAATCCATAACGAGGTCGAGGCCGATGACGGATCGTCGGCGGCCGCGCCGGCCCGTCGCGCCATGCTGCTGGTGGTGATGCAGCTCGCCGTGATCGACATCGTGTTTTCGATCGACTCGATCGTGACGGCGATCGGGCTGGCGGAAGACCTCGAGGTGATGATCGCAGCGGTCTGCATCGCCATGATTGTGATGTATGTCGCGGCCGGCCCTGTCAGCACGTTCATTTCAGCTCATCCGACCACCAAGATGCTGGCGCTGTCGTTCTTGCTGCTGATCGGCGTCGCGCTGGTGGCAGACGGTTTCCATTTTCACATTCCGCGCGGCTATATCTATTTCGCGATGGGCTTCGCCGCGCTGGTCGAGGTGTTCAACGTGCTGGCGCGCCGCAACCGGCGCAAGCGCCCGCAGTAATCTGAAAAGGGAGATGTCATGACAAGACCGGTGCTTCTGGTGGCCGGCGGCAGCCGCGGCATCGGCGCCGCAGTCGCCAAGCTCGCGGCTGCGCGCGGCTATGACGTGGCGGTCAACTACAAGAGCAATGAGACCGCGGCACAGGAGGTCGTCGCGGCGGTGAACGCGGCCGGCCGCCAGGCGCTCGCGATCCGGGGCGACATGGGCGACGAATCCGATATCGAGCGCACGTTCAAGACTGCTGGGCAACTCGGTCCTCTGACCCATTTCGTCCACAGCTCCGGCATCACCGGCAAGGCCTCGCGGCTCGACGCGGTCAGCGCCCAGACCGTGCGCGAGGTGCTCGACGTCAATACCTTTGGCGCGATCCTGTGCCTGCGCGCCTGTCTCCAGCGCATGTCGACGCGAAACGGGGGCAAGGGCGGCGCAGTGGTGATGATCACGTCGATGGCCGCGACCATCGGCGGCGCTGGGGAATACACTTGGTATGCCGCGGCCAAGGCGGCGGTGAACACGCTGGTGATCGGCGCCGCGCGCGAGGTCGCGAAAGAAGGCGTGCGCATCAATGCCGTCTCGCCCGGCCTGATCGATACCGAAATTCATGAGCCGGGACGGCTCGCGCGGGTCGCGCCCCTGGTGCCGATGGGCAGGGCGGGCAGGGCGGAGGAAGTCGCCGAGACTGTCCTGTATCTTCTGTCGGATGCGGCCTCTTACATGACCGGCAGTATCGTCAACGTGTCGGGGGCGCGCTGACCCGTTTGCACGAGGCGAAGCGGGTGCCTATGATCCGTCGGCTATTTTTTACAGCGCGTTTCGTTGAAGGGGTAAGCAGATGGTTGCGGCAGTGCGCGTTCACAAACACGGTGGTCCCGAGGTTCTCACTTACGAAGAGATCGACAGTCCGGCGCCCGGGCAAGGCCAGATCAAGATCAAGCAGCACGCCTGCGGTATCAATTTCATCGACACTTACTTCCGCATGGGGATGTATCCGTCACCGGTCGGCATGCCGTTCGTGGCGGGCAACGAAGGCGCGGGCGAGGTGATCGCGGTGGGACCCGGCGTCAGCGACATCAAGGTTGGGGACCGGGTTGCCTACGTGGTTGGGCTTGGCGGCTACGCGGCGGAACGCCTGCTGCCCGCCGAGCGCACGGTGAAACTGCCGGACAACATCAGCTACGAGCAGGCCGCCGGCATGATGCTCAAGGGCATGACGGTGCAATATCTGCTCAACCGCACCTACAAGGTCGGCAAAGGCACGGTCTGCCTGGTCCACGCCGCGGCCGGTGGCGTCGGCCTGATCGCCTGCCAGTGGGCCAACCACCTCGGCGCTACCGTGATCGGCACCGTCGGCTCGAAAGAGAAGGGTGAACTGGCGAAGAAGAATGGCGCGCACCATGTCATCAATTACCGCGAGGAAGATTTCCCGGCCCGGGTGAAGGAAATCACCAGCGGCAAGCTGTGCGACGTGGTCTATGACGGCATCGGCAAGACGACGTTCCCAGCCTCGCTCGATTGTCTCCGCCCGCTCGGCTATTTCGTTAGCTTCGGCAGCGCGTCCGGCCAGATCGAGGCCTTCAATATCAACATCCTTCAGCAGAAGGGCTCGCTGTTCGCGACCCGGCCGACGCTCAATACCTATACGGCGAAGCGCCCGGATCTCGTCGACATCGCCAATGACCTGTTCAAGGTCGTCGGCTCCGGCGCGGTGAAGATTCCGATCAATCAGAAATACGCGCTCAAGGACGCACAGAAGGCGCACCGCGAACTCGAGGGCCGCGAGACGACCGGTTCGTCGATTCTGATTCCGTAACTCTCAGCGTTGTCCTGCCCGGCACAAGAGCCTGGCCCGGGCGGCGAAGCCGGACGCCGGGCATGACGGCGTCGCTGCCGTCGTCGACTAGAAGCCTACCGCCGTGCCATGCAGGTCGTAGTCGTCGGCGCGCTCGATATTAACCGTGGTGATCTCGCCGACGCGCAGCGGACGGCGGCTTGCAACATAAACCGCGCCGTCGATCTCCGGTGCGTCGGCCATCGAGCGGCCTTTGGCGACAGTTGGCCCGATACTGTCGATGATGACCTGCTGGCGCGAGCCGACTTTCTTCTTGAGCCGGCGCGCCGAAATCGTCTGCTGGCGCTGCATGAAGCGATGCCAGCGCTCGTCCTTGACCCCGTCCGGCACTGGCGCAGCGAGATCGTTCGCCGCTGCGCCGCGCACGGGCTCGTATCGGAAGCAGCCGACCCGGTCGAGCGCGGCTTCGTCGAGCCAGTCGAGCAGGAATTCAAAATCAGCGTCAGTCTCGCCAGGAAAGCCGACGATGAAGGTCGAGCGTAACGTCAGATTGGGACATATCTCGCGCCAGCGACGGATGCGTTCGAGCGTCTTTTCCTGCGCCGCCGGGCGCTTCATGCGTTTGAGCACGTCCGGACTCGCGTGCTGGAACGGAATATCGAGATACGGCAGCACCTTCTTCTCGGCCATCAGCGGAATGATCTCGTCGACATGCGGGTAGGGGTAAACGTAATGCAGCCGCACCCAGACCCCGAGCTCGCCGAGCGCCGAAGCGAGGTCGAGAAACCTGGCGCGCACCTTGTGGCCGTTCCACATCGACGCCGCGTATTTGAGATCGACTCCGTAGGCTGACGTATCCTGCGAAATGATGAGCAGTTCTTTCACGCCGGCCTTCACCAGCCGCTCGGCCTCGCGCAGCACGTCGTCGGCAGGCCGTGATACCAGGTCGCCGCGCAGCCGTGGGATGATGCAGAACGAGCAGCGGTTGTTGCAGCCCTCGGAAATCTTGAGATAGGCATAGTGTCGCGGCGTCAGCCTGATGCCCTCTGGCGGCACCAAATCGAGAAACGGATCATGCCGTGGCGGCGCCGCGCGGTGCACCGCCTCGACCACGCTCTCGTATTGCTGCGGGCCGGTGATCGCCAGCACGGCGGGAAATTTGTCGGCGATTGCCTGCGGCTCGGCGCCCATGCAGCCGGTGACGATCACCTTGCCGTTCTCGTTGAGCGCAGTGCCGATCGCGGCGAGCGACTCCTCCTTGGCGCTGTCGAGGAAACCGCAGGTGTTGACGATGACGAGGTCGGAGCCGGCGTGCGTGCGCGTGAGCTCGTAGCCTTCGGCGCGCAGCCGGGTGATGATGCGCTCGCTGTCGACCAGCGCCTTCGGGCAGCCGAGCGAGACGAAGCTCACCTTCGGCGCGATCTTGTCGTCCATCAATCGGTATCCTGGGGTCCGGCAGCACCTAAAGGGCCAGCGCGGAAAGATCAAGTCGCGCTATCATGACCGGGCTCGTCCCGGCCCTCTCGCTTAGGCAGACACAGTGCGTCCCTAAACGAGATGCCCGGCACAAGAGCCTGCGGCCGGGCCGGCGAAGCCGGACCCGGATGCCGGGCATGATGGTGAGGGGCTAGCTGTTCCTTAGCGCCTCGGCCTGGGCGTAGAACTTCTGCTCCCACTTCTTCTGGTTCTCGGTGCCCTCGCGGATGAAGGGCGTGAAGATCGCGAGCTTGAGCAGCAACCAGTTGAGGAAGCGGGCCGGCATCTTCAGCGGCTTGACGAAGTCGACGAACAACACGACGCGGGTGTGTGGCGTGCGGTTCCAGGCTTCGTGCTCATAGGCGTCATCGAAAATGACGACCTTGCCTTCCTCCCAGCGATAGACCTCGGTGCCAACGCGAATGCCGAGCTCGCTTCTCGGCTCCGGCACGATCAGGCCGAGGTGAAGGCGCAACACGCCATTATAGGGGCCGCGATGGGGGGTTAGATGCTTGCCCGGCTCGAGGATCGAGAACATCACGGTCAGGAGACCCGGAATCTTCTGGCAGATGCGCCAGGTCTCGGGACAGGCGGCAATGTTGCGTGCCGAGGTGACGCCATAACCCGCGAGCATGAAGGTCTTCCAGCCGCGGTCGTTGCTGGTCTGCATCACGTCGGTCGAGATTTCGTGGAAGCCGGGCAGGTCGTCCTTGCGCACGAGCACCTTGTCGAGCTCCGCGCGGATCAGGTGCCACTCGCGCTCGATCTCGCGCGCCCAGGGGAAGGTGGCATTGTCGTAGATCGCGGGGTTGCCGACGGCGCTGTATTTGAGATTGAGCCGCTCGACCGCGGCGACGATCGACATGAACGTGCGCACGATCAGGCTTGGCCGGCCCATCGGTTTGAAACCTTCGGTGCTGAATTTCTGGTCGATCTCCTTGTCGGTCGGGGCGGTGTCGGCGGTCGTCACGGGCTGCTCCTCACGCGGAAATTACGCACAGAATAGCGCTCGGGCCGAGCGGGCGAAAGTTCCTGGCATGCATCGTTTGGCCTTATGATGTGGCGGCGCAATGGCGCGGGCGAGGGCAGCCTGCTAGAGTTTTCGCGCATTGGATTCACGCATTATGCGACCGGTCCATCTTGGCTTGTTGTTTGCGATCCTGGTTGCGCCCGGCGCACCGCAGGCGAGGGCTGCTGACGGAGTAATCGTCTCGCGGGGCCTCTCTGCGCCGCAAGCTCTGCCTTATCCGCGCAGCGAGCGCGCCGCTGCGATCTGGGATGAGCGCGCCTGCTGGAGCGACTGCGGCGCGCATACGGCGTGGGGCATGGCGGGCTGCCTTGAGCGCGATCCGCAAGGCCATTGTCTGCGCGCCGCGGACAGCGCCGACCGCTCCTGTCAGCGCCAATGCCGCACGATGGGCGGGCCTTACGTGCCGGACATTTTCGACAACTGACGGCGGCTGGCCGCGCCCCGGCGCTCAGTCCCTGGCAATCTCGGCCGGCTCGTAAAGCCAGTGGGCCAGAAGCCCGGCTATGACTGCGCCGAGGATCGGAGCCAGCCAGAATAGCCAGAGCTGCGCGATATATTCGCCGCCCGCGAACAAGGCGGGACCTGTGCTGCGCGCCGGATTGACCGAGGTGTTCGTCACCGGAATCGAAATCAGGTGGATGAGCGTGAGTGCAAGCCCGATCGGGATGCCCGCGAAGCCTACCGCTGCTCCTTTCGACGTGGTGCCGATGATGATGAACAGGAAGAAGAAGGTCAGAACAGCTTCGATAAGGAAGCAAGCGCCGACGCCGTATTTGCCGGGGCTGAGCTCGCCATAGCCGTCTGATGCGAAACCGCCCGGCATCCATCCCGCCTTGCCCGAAGCGATAACGTAGAGGACCGCCGCGGCGACGATGGCCCCTATGACCTGGGCGATGATGTAGGGGATGACGTTCCTGCCGGGGCAACGGCCGGCCGTCCATAGGCCGATCGTCACCGCAGGGTTGAAGTGGCCGCCGGAGATGTGGCCCACCGCATAGGCCATCGTGAGCACCGTTAGGCCGAAGGCGAAGGCAACGCCCAAGAAGCCGATGCCTAGCTGCGGGAAGGCCGCAGCGAAGATGGCGGCACCGCAGCCGCCGAATACCAGCCAAAACGTGCCGAAAAATTCGGCAACAGCGCCGCGCCCGACATTATCGCCCATCTTAAGCCTCTTTCGTTGGCCGTCCGTTGGAGGAGTCCGGCGAATCACACAGTGATTTAATCATCATTGCATGACAGTCAGCGACGGTAACTGACGATCGCGGCGCCGCGGTGCCGATCAGGGCCGCCTGCATGCGACCAGAACGTCGCATACCGCCTCGCCCAGCACGCGCCGTGTCACGCTGCCGAGGAGCGCCTGAAGCACGCCGCCGTGTCCGCGAGGGCCGATCGCCAATAGGTCGACGTCTTCGCGCGTGGAAAAACGGATGAGAGTAGGCGCGGGCTCGCCCTTCAGGATACGAGTCGTCACTTTGCCCGCCTCACCAACGTGGTCGGCCAAAGCGGCGAGTTCGTCCCGCAGCTTGTGAATTTGCATGGACTGATATTTTTCGAGCTCAGCCGCCGTTGCCCCGCCGCCCAGCATGGCGCGCTGGAATGCAAGCGGAATGTCGACGACGTGAACCAATTGCAGAGTTGCTTCCGGGACCAAGCTGCGCGCCTTTTTCACCGCAGTTTCGGACGGGAGGGAGAAATCGACGGCGACGACCACGCGCCGAAAAGGTCTCGTCGACCGTTTCTTGACCAAGAGGACCGGCGCGGGAGAGGTCCTGACCACTCGATCCGCCGTCGAGCCGAGGATTTTCTCCTTGAGCGATCGTGCCTTGCCCGGACCGATCAGGACAAGATCGGCATGGCGCTTGCGTGCCGTGCCGATGATGACGCCGTGCGACGATCCGAACTCCACCTGAATGTCGGTACGTCGTGTGCGCTCGCTTTCCATGACGAGCGGCTCGATCGCGCCGAGAGCCTGCCGCTTGAGCCGGTCCCGCAGTTCGCCCTTGCTGAGATTGAGTTGGGCGGTTGCCTGCGACAGAGTCTCCGGCTCAATGACGTGGAGCACGATGAGTCTTGCCGCATGGGCCGTCGCCAGCTGGATGGCCCGGCCCAGCACGGCATTGCTGGAGGACTCCAGATCAAGGGCCGCCACGATCGTATTGATTTTTTCCATACCCGCGCCCCTTTGCCTCGAGGACTGAAAAGTATGCGGTTGGTCGTTGTAAGCAAAGACGGCAGGTCATCCGCCTCGAAGCGGCTCGGGGTTCGGCTCGCTCCAAAATAACTGTTCGATTGGCGGACAGGGTGGGATTCGAACCCACGAGTGAGTTGCCCCACTGCCGGTTTTCAAGACCGGTGCCTTCAACCGCTCGGCCACCTGTCCACGCGCATTCCACTTGCGCAGAGTCCGCCGCTATTGCAAGGCCGCACTCCTTGCTTTAAGCGGGCCGCAGCGGCGCCAGAAGGCGCAGCGGAACCAACTGTTTACCACTAGTTTGCGCGCCGCTTCGTTTTATGCATTTTGCGCGCTATTGTGGCGCCGGCGCATCAGGGACCGAACGGCGGACGATGGGGATCGCAAGGGGTATCGACCGGTTCGGCCGGCATGGCGACATTGTGCGCGTCGCAGCTGTCACGCTCGCATGTCTGGCACTTGCCAACTGCGCCAACAGCAAATTCGGCAGCGTGGATCCGAAATATGGTGTCTCGGCCTCCGCGCGTGTGGTCGAGCCGGGGCAGCCGGTGCCGAAAGGCGGGGGTGTCTATCGCGTCGGCAAGCCTTACGTCGTCGCCGGTCGCATCTATACGCCCGAGGAGAACGTCAATTACAGCGAGGTAGGCCTGGCCTCGTGGTACGGTGACGATTTTCACGGTCGCTACACCGCGAACGGCGAGATCTTCGACATGAATTCGATCTCGGCGGCGCACCCGACGCTGCCGATGCCCTCGTATGTCCGCGTCACAAATCTCAAGAACCATCGCTCGATCATCGTGCGCGTCAATGACCGGGGGCCTTATGCCAACAACCGCATCATCGACCTGTCGGTGCGCACGGCGAAGCTGCTCGGCTTCTACGGCCACGGCCTGGCGCGCGTGAAGGTCGACTATGTCGGCCGCGCGCCGATTGCCGGCTCCGACGACCGCAAGCTCGAGGCGACCTTGCGCGACGGTGACCAGAAGGGTCGCGACAAGGTGATGGTGGCCTCGGCAGGCGATTTCGCGCCGGCCTATTTCGACTCGCGTCCGCTTGCGCGGTCTATGCCGCTGCGCAACGTACCGTCGCCGCCGGATCGGCCTTATGCAGCCAATGACGATGCGCAGAGCGCCGACGCCGTGGACGAGCAGCCGACCGATCTGCCGCCCCGCCCGACACCGGCGCGCGGGCCGAGCTACGCGCTTGCCGCAGCGCCCGCCGCCATGCCGTCCACACGGCTGACCTCGCCGGTTTCCGCTTATGCGCCAGTAAGTTATGGTGCCCCGGCAGGCTTCATGAGCGGCCGCGGCCTTTACTGAGCCGCATTTTCATCCCACATCGCCTGCGCCGACCGGCGGCAAACGCCGGTTTGTGAATGTCGAGGATACGCATTGCGCAGATTTTCCGCCTTGGTGCTCGCAGCCGTGCTGGCCTTGTCGGCCGTGGCGCAGGCGCAGCGGTCGTCAATGACAGGCGCGCCGAAGAAGGAAGAGCCGAACATCACGGCGCCGCACGCCATCCTAATCGAGGCCGAGAACGGCAGCGTGCTGTTCGAACGCGCTGCCGATGACCTGATCTTTCCGGCAAGCCTCGCCAAGCTGATGACGGCCGAATACGTCTTCAACGAGATCAAGCAGGGGCGGGTGAAGCTGACCGACGAATATCCGGTCAGCGAGAATGCCTGGCGCAAAGGCGGCGCGCCTTCGCATGGCTCGACCATGTTCGCGGCCTTGCACAGCCGCGTCTCGGTTGACGATCTGATCCACGGCATGATCATCCAATCGGCCAACGATGCCTGCATCGTGCTGGCCGAGGCGCTCGCCGGCAACGAAACCGAATTCGGCCGAAAGCTTACCGCCCGCGCCCGGGAGATCGGCCTGACCAAGTCGGTCTTCACCAATTCCAACGGCCTGCCGGACCCGGACGAAAAGGTAACGTCGCGCGAACTGGCGCTGCTCGCCCGCCAGATCATCCTGCAATATCCGGAATTCTATAAAATCTTCAGCCAGCCCGACTTCACCTGGAACAAGATCCGCCAGCAGAATCGCAATCCGCGGCTCGGTACACTGGATGGCGCCGACGGCCTCAAGCCCGGATTCACCAAGGAGGCCGGCTATGGCCTGGTT